>JAKJDB010000875.1 GCA_022706175.1 Candidatus Zhuqueibacterota bacterium
GCAGGGTCATGTTCTTGCTGAGCAGCGTCTTTTTCGGCGGCGCCAGCTGGTAACGCGCGGGATCGGTCTTGAACACCATTTCAATGCCGCTGATCGGCGCTGAAGCACGATAGTATATCGGAACATCCAACTCGCCGACATAGTTTTGCGGCAGATCCACTACCTCCAAACGGACGCTGCCCACCGGGGGCGTAGCGACGGCCACCGGCGCAGCGGCTTTTGAGCTGGCCACCACCATATCCAGCAGAATGCTGATATCGATGATATCGATCAAGCCATCGCCGATCAGGTCGCCGGCCCATCGTTCATACTCTGTGGCCGGAGGGGCGACTCCGAGGGCGATGTCGATCAACCGCAGCACATCGAACAGGTTGATGGCCATGGACTCATCGTATTTGACATCTCCTTTGGTGCCGAACCAGAAATAGCCCGCTTTGGTCCTGACCGTCACCGCTTGATTGCTGCCATTGGCTGCGGTTACCGAATCGAGCGAGACCGTGGCTTTGGTGCCGCCGGGCGTGTTGGCCTTTACCGACACCACCACGTTCATCACAGCCGTGGAATCCGGTGTCAGAGCGGGCGTACTGGCATTGGTCGGCACCAGCAGGATCCGGGCGCCCTTGGCGATCGGCTCCATAGCCACCGTGTAGGCGCTGTCCCGGCCTACCGGGTTCACTGAAGTGATGACCAGTGAATCGGGATTGGTCTGCAGCCGAAAGGCCAATGCGCGCAGCGTGGTGGCGTTCTTCAGCGTGATGGGAATAACGTACCCACCCATCCCCGGCCAGCCGCTGCTGTTCTCAACTTTCAGGGTATCGCCGGTCAACGCCGGCGCCTCCGGCGCCAGCAGAGCGAGCAACACCAAAGCCAATACGATAACAAGGCTTTTGGATAAATGCTTCATCACTTCCTCCCTAACTATGGTGTGATAGATTGTCTCTTGTTGAAACGATTGCTCAGTACAATACAAAACAGTCACCACTTGCCGCCTGCCAACCACCTCCTTCAGCGGTTGCATCAGGTTTCGGCCCGGGAAAACAATTTCATTATTTAACTATTTTTATTAGCATTAAAAATACCATTCAGCCACGCTCCAGCGGGCCTGCCCCATAATCGTCCGGCCGGCTGTCGGACTGTCTCTCCTCACACCTCCTATTTTGCAACTAGCATGCCAACAAAGGGATTGCCGTTGATGCAGATCACATCTGTGTTTTTCCTTGGATGCGTGCCATTTTTTCATTAAGTTATACAAATTATTCGCTTCACAGAACAGGATCGAACTGCTCGCATGTACCCATCGAGCAGCGATTCTCATTTAAGAAAGGCGGTTTTACCATCACCATGTTCACTTTACGCACTTTTAAAGTGGTCCCCTCCCTGCCTGCTGAGCTGGCCTGTTTGCGCGAGCTCGCCTATAACCTGTACTGGACCTGGGATCATGATGTCCGCTCGCTTTTTCGCCGGCTCGATCGCGACCTGTGGGAAGAAACCGGACATAATCCCATTCTGCTGCTCGGCAGCATCGATCAGAAAAAGCTGGAGATCCGTGCCGGCGATGAGGGCTACCTCTCTCATCTGAACCGGGCCAAAGAGACC
>JAKJDB010000876.1 GCA_022706175.1 Candidatus Zhuqueibacterota bacterium
AGCGGCCGAAACGTTCAGGACATCGATCCCTGGGTCCGTCTGCTGATCGCATTCGATGTGATCTACTTTGTCGTCTGTTACCTGCTGTATGAATATGTGGTCGAGGAATAGTCCGGATGCGCGGCGCCCGTACCCGTCCGGCCGTTCATCGCACCGACTCTTACTATAAGGCGATCCTATGAACCGGTATCGATATCACTTGCTGGTGGCGCTGTGTTTCCTCCTGCTGGAAACAGCCCTCTATTTGGTGTTTATGCATGCGCCCACTGAGAGCAGCATGGGCCAGGTCCAGCGGATTTTTTATTTCCACGTTGCCTCCGCCTGGATCTCCTTTCTCGCTTTTTTTATCGTGTGTGTGGCCGGCATCGTATTTTTAAAAACCGGATCCGCGGACTGGGATCGATTGGCCGCCTGTTCGGCAGAGCTGGGCGTGCTGTTTATCTCCATGGTCCTGCTCACCGGACCGCTGTGGGCCAAGCCGGTCTGGAACACCTGGTGGAGCTGGGATGCCCGGCTGACCACCTCTCTGGTGCTGTGGCTGATCTATGTGGCCTATCTCATGGTGCGTCGATACAGCTTGGATCCAGAGCGCGGGGCACGCTTCGCCGCAGTGTTCGGCATCGTCGGCTTTCTCGATGTGCCCATCGTCTATCTGTCCATTCGCTGGTGGCGCACTCTGCACCCTTCGGCGGTCATCGCCGGCGGAGAGGGCAGCGGGCTGGCGCCGGCCATGTGGACCACACTCATGGTTTCGCTGCTGGCGTTCACCGTGCTCTATATGACCCTGTTAACCCTGACCTATCGCATCAAATCTCTGGCCGGCCGGGTGCAATCCGCTAAACAGCCGTCGCTGCGCCGGCCGCGGGTATAAATACAAACGAGGAACCTATGCAACTGACCTATCTGTTCGCCGCTTATTCACTGATCTGGCTGGCCCTGGCCGTGTTTCTCTGGCGCATGGCTTCGCAAATCAAGAGGATTCAACGCGATCTCGACCAACTCGAAGGGAACTAACGGTTTTCTGCTCCCGGTTGTCATACGGCGTTCGCCGCCGGGAGCGGCGCGCCCAAGCGTGACCCGCCGGCCACAGCAATAGGCCGAGCGCCCGCCGTTTACCTCCCATCATAATCTCTTGATTCTGTTAAAATTTCTTGCTAAATTTCTCTTTAAATTCACTTGATTGCCATAAAAGGTACCTATCATGTTCGAAGATCTTGCAGACCGTATCGATCATTACCAGGAACGCTTACAAGCGCTCAGGAGGTCTCTTTGACATTGACCAGAAAAGTCAAGCCATAGAGGCCCTGGAGGCGAAAACCCAACAGGCCAATTTCTGGAACAACAATGAAGCGGCGCAAAAGGTGATGCGAGAGATCACCGAGTTGCGCCAGTGGGTGGACACCTGGAAAAAGCTGGACCGGCAGCGCCAGGATGCCGCAGACCTGCTCACCCTGGCTGCGGAAGAGTCGGATGAAACCGTTGGCGATGAGTTGACTCGGGATCTGGACCGGCTGGAAAAAGCGGTGTCGGATCTGGAATTCCGCCGCATGCTCGGCCATCCGCAGGACATCAAAAACGCCATCCTCACCATCCA
>JAKJDB010000102.1 GCA_022706175.1 Candidatus Zhuqueibacterota bacterium
GAGGACGGTAGTGAAATCCACCATGCCCGCTTTGTACTCCAGCTGCGCCAGCTCTGCCGCGCGCTGCGCCGCATCAGTCGCAACGCTCAGCGATGCTTTCCGTTCCTGCTCATTAGCGAAAGCGACGAGGGCGTTTTCAACCTCTTCCAAAGCTTTCAACACTGTGGATTCATAACTGAGCAAAAACTGCTGCTGCTGTTCCGAGGCGATCTGGATATTTCTGCGCAGGGCGCCGGCCTTGAAAATCGGCCAGCTGACCAGGGCGCTGCCGCTGGAGGTTTCGGTATCACTGGTGGAAAAGAGCTTGCCCAGGGAGAGGGCCTCGAGGCCGATGGAGCCGCTGAGGTTGAACTTGGGCAGAAGCTCGGCCCGGGCGACACCGACGCGCGCGGTCTGGGCGGCCAGCTGGCGCTCGGCCTGGCGGATGTCCGGCCTACGACGTAATATGTCAGCGGGAACGCCGACAGCTATCTGCAGGGCGGCGACCGGCACGGGTTGTACCGCCGCCAGCTCGGCGTGAAGTTTGCCCGGCTGTTCGCCCAGCAGCACCGCCAGGCTGTTCATGACCCCTTCCAGTCCGGTCCTCAGGGTGGGGATCTGCGCGCGGGTGTTCTCGAGATTGGCGCGGGCCTGCTGCAGCGCCAGCTCATCGCTCAGGCCGGCCTGGTTGCGCCAACGGATCAGCTGCCAGGTGGTATCCTGGGCGGTCAGGTTGGTCTCGGCCACACCCAGGCGGGCCTGGTAGAGCCGGAGCTCGACGTAATTGGAGGCCACCTCGGCGAGGAGCGAAACCATCACGTCGCGCAGATCCTCCTGACTCGCCTGCAGATCGGCCGAGGAGGCTTCATAGGATTTACGCAAACCGCCGAAGAGGTCCACTTCCCAGCCCGCATCGAAACCGGCAGAGTAGCTCTCGCTGGTGACGCTGCCGCCTGCGGCGCCGGTGGTTTTAGCGGTGCGTGCCGAGCCGCTGGCGCTGACGGTCGGAAAAAAGCTCGCCGCGGCGTTACCGCGCCGGGCGCGGGACTCGCGGATCCGGGATTGGGCCTGTTTGACGCTCAGATTGTTGCGTGTCGCACGCCCGATCAGGCTGTCTAGCTCGGCATCGTGAAAACAGCGCCACCAGGAGGCCAGCGACTGCGGCTCCATTTGGGCGGGCGTTAATCCGCCGGCCAGCCCGGTATGCCAGGAACCGGCGAGCTCGGTATCCGGCCGGGTGTATTTGGGGCCGAGCACGGCGCAGCTGCTCAAAGCCAGCATAGCGAACATCCCGGCGGACCATGCCATAATGCGGAGGAAAAAGGATGGGTGGTGATTGATCATGGAGCACTCCTGTTTTGCTGCGGTTATGCTTTGGTTCTGGAATCGGCCGTATCGGGATTGTTTTCAGCCGCGGCACGGATCGCTCGCATCCCGGCGAGGGAGAAGGCAACGACGTGACGGGCATAGGCTTCGATATCGCCGAGGGCGTGCGGCCCACCCCCGCTCCCGGACCGGTTCTGAAAACTTCGTTGAACTGCCATGGGGTCGATGCACTGGCTGATGATACTCAAAACGCAGTAAAAAACCTGGTCGTCCTTGACCTGCGGACCGAGGATATCGCGCACCACCGCATCCATTCTTTTTTGCAGAGGCCGGAGGTCGCGGCGCATCACCTCGTGGAGCAGCCCGGTGGGATTGGCGCGCTCTTTCTGCACGATGATGAATTCGTAATTCTTTTCATCCGCGATGCGTTGCAGGAGGGCGGTGACCAGCCCCTGCAGGCGCATTTCCGCCGGGGCATTCTCCGCGACCCCGCCGTCGGGCGGGTGGGCCGTGATGGATTCGGTGAAGCAATGGCGCCAGGTCTCGATATAGAGGTTTTGCTTGTCGCCGAAGTGATAATTCACCGCCGCGATGTTCGCCTTGGCCTTGGCGCAGATCGCTGCAATCGTGGCATCGCGGTAGCCCTTTTCGGCAAAGATCACGCTCGCCGCCGCCAGGAGGCTCTGGCGGGTATCCGCTGACTTTTTTCTTTCGTTTTTCATGATTGACTCCAAGTCAGGGGTTTGTTCAGAAATTATCAAATTTATATTTCATATGATAATTTAAAATACTTATTTGAAAATGTCAAGTCAAATTTCCGGCAGGTTTTGTCAACTCTTGCCCGGACTATTGCAGATCACAGCCGGGGGAGCCGGCAAAGAGGAAAGCGGCTGGTATCGGCTTTGGCCCGGGCGCATGGGAAAGAAAGAGCTCGATAGGATCCCACGTGTATTGCTATTCGGCTTTGGAAGAAGGCGGTTTCCCGGCAGACGCCTGCAGGGAGCAGAGTTGCGGAGAGTAAGCGGGGATTACGATAACGGCTGTTTTTTGCCTGTTTGCATCTCGAGTCCTTTCTTGGTCTGTTCGCCAATTGCTCCCAAAGCGAGGCGCTTTTTAATTTATTCGCCTTTCTTGGAAAAATTTACGGATTTCATCTTCTTTGTCATTGTAAATATATAAGTTGACTTGTCGGGGTGTTAAAGTGCCATAGGAATTATTGGAAAACTTTTGCTCCAACTTTTTCTAACTGATACGTCTTATAGATTGAGTTCTCTTATGATGTAGACAAGGTGCATAGAGATTTGACTGATCAGGAACTAATCACAGGTTGTGCAAACGGCGACGATCAAGCCTTGAGAGAGTTGATCGCCCGATTTTATCCTGCAGTGATGAGAATCTGCGTTTCCATTCTGGGTGTGCGGGACGTGGAGGATCATGCACAGGAGATATTCATGAACGTGCTGCAGCATTCCGGAAAAATGGCAGAGGTGACCTCGCTCTTTGGCTGGATTTACCGCATTACGGTCAATGAGTGCCGGGATGTGATCCGCAGGCAAAAGCCTCGTCGTTTTTTGTTCTTTTCAAGCTTGCCCGAGGATCGTATTGAAGCACTGGTGATTGAGAACGAAACCATGAGCAAACATATCGAAGATCAGGAGCTATGGACGATGCTGCAAACGACTCTGCAAGAGTTGGAGCCCAGATACCGCGAGTTGGTGGTGCTGCGCGATATGGAGGGTTTGAGCTATAGAGAGATCGCGCAGATAACCGGAACGTCGCTTGGATTGGTAAAATCGCGATTGTTTCGCGCTCGCGAAATAATCGGCAAGAAAATAAGAGACCTGTCCGGGGAGGTTGAATATGTTCAGTAACAAGAAAAGGAAACATTTCAGCGACGGCGTTTTATGGCAGTTTCATCGCAACGAATTGGATCAGGCCGATCGCCGGGCGGTCGCGGAGCATATTCAAGGTTGTACGTTATGCCATGCCAGGCTCGACGACTTGGCGCGAATGATCCAGGTCATGCATACTGCTCATCATCAAACCAATCCAGATTGGGCGCAGCAGCTTCGGATGCACCATGCGTTGCGCCAAGCGGCGACGGAGCCGGTGATTTCGAGCGTTTGGGTTGATCAGAGTAAACACTTGCTTCGTTGGCTGATCCCGAGTGTGGCTCTGCTTGTGATTGCGTTTTTGTTGGTGAATCCCGCTGCCAAGAGCACCCCAACGTATTGGTCAGAGTTAGTGCTGACATCGCCCGAATCACGAATCCTGTTCCCGCAATCGGAAAAGCAGATGAAGGAGGATGTTTATAAGTTGTTGGTTACACACTATTAAAATGAGAGTGCGCATATGAAGATCAAAGAAGTGGTGCCCGTAGCGATTGCGTTTCTGCTGACGTTCATCTGCGGCCTGGTTATCGGAATGTTCATCTCTCCGATGTTGTTTTCTCCCTTCCCTGGAATCAGGCCAATCTATATGAGTCGCAGTGAAATGCATAAAAATGCATTGGAAAGGATGCAGGAGCGGCTCAAGCTTAGCCCGGATCAGCGGCAAAAAATCGAAGCCATTCTCATCAAGTATCAAAAAGAGATCGCCAAGACCATGGATCCGGTGCGACCGAATATCCACCCGATTCTGAAGAGAATGACCACGGAAATCGACAGCGTGTTAACGCCAGAGCAACGTGAGATCCACCGCAAAGAGTTCTTGCCCATGCCAGGCGGCAGAGAGCGGTTCCGCGATTTTCCCGGCAACAGAATGCCAGGCCCGGGTCCTAAGGAGGGGGGACCAGGTAATGATGGTCCGCCGGCATTTCCACCACTGGAGGATACAGAGCATGCACCGAAGGAATAGTCTCTGCTGCCTTTTGTTGACACTGGTCGTTTTCAGTTATGCCCAGAGCGCGACTAAAATGGACTTGCGGGGGTATATCCATGATTCCCAGAGCGGCGAGGCTTTACCCTATGCCAACGTCTGGGTGACCGGGACGACTCACGGTTCCGTGACCAATGCCGACGGCTACTTTGTTATAGTCAATCAGACGGTTGGCCCACTGGTGTTGACGGTTCGCTACATTGGTTACAAACCCATTGAGTTGGCCGTTGACCACGGTCGTCAGGACAAACCGCTGCAAATCCAAATGGAGCCGACAACCCTTCAGGGAGAAGCCATGACAGTGACGGCCCATGCGGAAGTACTGCAGGCTGCCGAGAACCTCAGCCAGTTGACCGTATCACCCCGTGAGATCGCCTCCCTGCCGAATATCGGCGAAGCCGACCTCTTCCGCACGCTTCAACTGCTGCCCGGCGTTTCCAGCGTCAGCGACGGTTCATCCGGGCTTTATGTCCGCGGCGGCACGCCGGATCAAAATTTGATTTTATTCGACGGCATGACCATTTATCATGTAGACCACTTTTTCGGTTTTTTCAGCGCATTTAATGCCGACGCGATCAAGGATATCCAGCTTTATAAAGGCGGATTTGGTGCTGAATACGGCGGCAGGCTTTCCAGCGTGGTGAATTTAACCGGGAAGACCGGAGATCAGAACCGCATCCGTTTTAACTATGGCCTGAATCTCTTAAGCGGCCACACCGCTTTTCAGATGCCGCTGAAGAATTGGGGCACCTTGTTGATCGCAGCCCGCCGCTCGTATACCGACTTTATTCAAAGTCCTTTGTACGACCGCATCTACAAGCTGGTCACCGGCGATGAAGGCGCCGGCGCAACCGGCGGCCCCTCCAGAATGGGCGGCCGTGGCGAATTCGGCGGATCTCAGCAGGCGGAGTTTAAACCCAGTTTTTATTTTTATGATCTGAACAGCAAGCTGACGCTGCGCCCGTCCACGCGGGATATTGTCACGTTGAGTCTGTACAGCGGCAAGGATAATCTTGACCGCTCCCAGGATCTGTCCGACAACGGGATGGGCGGACGCGGCTTCATGGGGGATGTTTCTTTTCAAACGACCGATTTCACTCGATGGGGGAACATGGGATTCAGCGGCAAGTGGTCGCGGCAATGGCACGACCGTGTTCATTTGGATCTGTTGGCAGCGCATTCGAACTACTTCAGCGACTATGACCGCAGCACCGATATGGGCGGCAGCGCCGTTGCCGCCCAAAGCGACAGCGGCGTAGTGCGTCGCAATTTCAACGACGCCACCCAGGAGGGTAATCGCGTTTACGACACCAGCCTGAAATTGGACGGTGATTGGCAAATGAGCAGCCGGCACCGGTTGGATTTTGGTGCAGGGATCACTCAGTTTAAAAATGAGTACAGCGCTTTTCGCGACGATTCGATCAGCATTTTTTCCCGGAATCGACAGGCGTTGTTGCAGGCCTTTTATCTGCAGGAGTGCTGGAAGTGGAATGGCTTGCAGTTCATACCTGGAATTCGCGCCTCGTATTATGAAAAAACCAAGAAAACCTATTATGAACCCCGTGTTTCGCTCTCCTGGTCGCCCGTGGAGCGCATCAAGCTCCAGGGCGCGTGGGGCTATTACTATCAGTTCGTCAACCATATCGCCAATGAGGATGTGGCCCAGGGCGCGCGCGATTTCTGGATGTTGGCGGATGAAGATTTCAAACCCGGTTTTGCCGAGCATCGCATCCTGGGCGTCAGCTATGAAAACACCAGTGCACTGCTGTCGCTGGAGGCGTATAAAAAGGAGATGGAGGATTTGGTGGAATTCTCCCGGCGTTTTGTCGGGCAGGATCGCCCGGGGCCTCGCGAAGGTACAATGAACGTGCCCATTGAAAATTTTTTCGTCGGCACCGGTACGGCCAGAGGCGTGGAGCTGTTGCTGCAGAAAAAGCGCGGCGCCTTGAGCGGCTGGCTGGGCTATACGCTGGCCAAGGTGAGTCATCGGTTTCCGGTGATCAACAACGGAGAGGAATTCCCGGCCAATCATGATCGCCGGCATCAAGTCAGTGTGGTCGGACAATACAAATGGGGCATGTACTCTTTTTCCGCCACCTGGGTTTACGCCTCCGGAAATCCCTATACCGCGCCGGAAAGCCAGTATTATCTCCCGTTGCTCAACGGCCAGATACAGAGCTATATCCATGTCAGCGACAAGAATGCGGTGCACCTACCCGATTATCAGCGGCTCGATATCAGCGTCTCACGAACCTTCGAGTCGCAACGATGGTCAACGGACATTGGTTTAAGTATCTTTAACGCCTACAACCACCGCAATGTGTGGTACAAGGATTATAATTTGGACACGATACCGGTAACGGTGACCGATGTGCTGATGCTTGGTTTCACGCCGACGATCTATCTTGAGATGAGGTTGAAATAATATGAAAAACTATTTATCACTCCTTCTTGTCATCTTATTTTTCGCGGCAGGCTGCAGCACTAAAAATCCGTTGGAAGCGAATGCCGAAAAGCTGGTGGTCCGCGGCTATCTGTATGCCCATGAGCCGGTGCAAGATATTCAACTCACTTCTACCTTGCCCCTGGGCAGCGAGGCGACGGCTGCACCGCCGGTAAACGATGCCTCGGTCTCGCTATGGAAAAACGGCGTGCAATACCGGTTAACGCCGAGCGCAGGCGACAGCGGCTACTATCATTATTCGGGAAGTGATTTGAACGTGGAATCGGGCGATTGCTTCAAACTGCAAGTGGACTATGAGGGAGAGGTTACCATAGCCGAAACCGTCGTTCCGAATCCCCCCGAATCGCTCAAGATCTCCGCAAGCCATCTGCTGATCCCAGCAACTTTTTCGCCCGGTATTCCGGGGAATTTTGATCAGACAAAGGATGACTCGACTCGATCGCTGACCGTGACCTGGAAAGAAAATCTTTCTTCCCTCTTTTATGTTGTTTTAGAAAATATGGAAGCCAATCCCACGGCGATCAGCACCAACTTTCCCGGATTTGGCGACTGGGCCGGCTTTGGCCTGCGCGCGATGGTGATGCCGCCGTCATCGGCGAATGAATACCACATCGCGCGAAATTCGGTTTCTTACTATGGCCATTACGCCGTCTTGGTTTATCGAGTCAATCAAGAATATGCGGACTTGTACATGTCGCGAACGCAGGATTCGCGTGATTTGAACGAACCTTTAACCAATATTCAAAATGGACTGGGCGTGTTTAGCGCCTTTTGCAGTGCTCGAATTGAATTTGAGGTGGTCGAAGAATGAAAACATTACTTTACATGGTGGCGTTACTGTCTATTATTGGTCCAACGGCTGCCGCGGATAAAACGTTGATCAGTGATTGGCGCGCTAATGAAATTAAAATCGACGGCAACGCGGAAGAGTGGACTGGAGGGGCGCTTTATCTGGAAAAAGAAAAAATAGCGATCAGTGTGCAAAGCGATTCTCAGTTTCTCTATCTTTGCCTGCGGACGGACCGCTCCTGGTTCCGGCAGGCGATGATGGCCGGCTTTACCGTGTGGTTTGATTCGACCGCAAAAAACAAAAAGATACTCGGCATCCGTTTTCCCATCGGCAGGCAGGGGATGCCGATGGATCAGCCGCCCGAGAGCGCAGAACCCGACAATGGGCGGAGCGCTTTCCTATCCGCCGCGTTCGCCGAGCTTGAGATAATCGGTCCGGAAAAAGAT
>JAKJDB010000877.1 GCA_022706175.1 Candidatus Zhuqueibacterota bacterium
GCATCGATGTGTTCGCCGGATACGGACTTTCAGAAACCTGTCCGGTGCTGAGTCTGGCTCAGATCACCTCCGCTCAGGCGAAGTTGGATCTGGAGGTTCAGGCGGAATTGCGCTCCCGCACCGGCTCTCCCGCTGCCCTGGTTCGCCTGCAAGTGGTCAATGAAAAGGGCGAAGCAATCCCAAAAGATGATAAGACCTGCGGCGAGATCGTTGTGCGCACGCCCTGGCTAACACAGGGCTACTTGAAGGACAGCAAAAATTCTGAAAAGCTCTGGGCAAACGGATGGCTGCATACGCAGGATGTGGCTTCGTGGAATGCCATCGGGTCAATCCGCATCACCGACCGCATCAAGGATATCATCAAAGTCGGCGGCGAGTGGCTTTCCTCTCTGGAACTGGAGGACATTCTCTGTGCCCATCCAGCCGTGGCTGAGGCAGCGGTCATTGGTCAGGCGGACTTGAATTGGGGTGAGATACCGCTGGCGCTGATTGTGCTCAAACCAGAAGCCCAGGCCACGGATCGGGAACTGGCCTTGCACGTTAAAAAATATGTGGATCAGGGGATTTTGGTCCGCGAAGCGCTGCTGATCAAGAGTAAAGTTGTGCCTGCGCTGGAAAAAACCAGCGTCGGCAAGGTCGACAAAGTGGCGTTGCGAAAAAAATATCTAAGCTGAAAACAGCGGTTCATTGCCGGTCTGAGCGTTCGGCCAGTTTGTTGACAACAGCCGCCATGCTTCGCCCCTCTTCATCGCTGACCGTCCGCATATCGAGAAACACTCGCTCATCCTGCACATAGCCGACGATCGCAGGCGTAGACTTGCGCAACAGCTGCGCCAGTCTGCCGGCTTTGCGCAGCGGCGGAGTCAACACCACAGCCCAGCTGGGAATTTTTTCCAGAGGAAGCGCGCCGCTGCCGATCTGGCCGAAGGTCTCCTTTACAGCCGCGGACCATTGCCTGCGCGCGTCTGCAGTCAATGCGTTGAGCAGCGTTTGCGCCCGTTTTTGCACCTGCTCCACGGGTTCGCTGATCATGAACAGAGTGCGGTTTTCTTCAGCCAATGCGTCCGGAGCAAAATAGAGCCGCAGAGTGGCCTCCATGGCGGCAAAGACCAACTTGTCGCAGCGAACGGCGCGCATCATCGGGTCTTGATGAATTTGTTCGATGTATGTGCGCTTGCCCACGACAAGGCCTGCCTGAGGCCCGCCCAACACTTTATCGCCGCTGAAGGTGACCACGTCCACGCCGGCGGCCAGTCTTTCACGAACGGTCGGTTCATGTTGCAGGCCATAAAGGTCCAAATCAATTAGGCAGCCGCTTCCCAGATCGTCCATCACCGGGATTCCGCGGCTTTTCCCCAGTTCAACCAGCGATTCAATGCTTGCTTCTTCGGTGAAGCCCACAATCCGGTAATTGCTGGTGTGGACTTTCATAATTAGGCCGGTATTATCGTTAATGGCCTTTTCGTAATCGGCAAGGCGCGTGCGGTTGGTTGTGCCCACTTCGCGGAGAATGGAAGAGCTCTTCTGCATGATTTCCGGAATGCGGAACTCGCCGCCGATTTCGATGAGCTCGCCGCGCGA
>JAKJDB010000878.1 GCA_022706175.1 Candidatus Zhuqueibacterota bacterium
TCTGCCAGCGGAAATATTTTTCCGCATATTGGGCGAAAGAGGGACGACCGGCCGACTGGATGTTGCAGTTCACCTTGGGATGGGATGCGACCCACAAACGGACGTTCTCCTCTTTGGTCAAATCCAAAGCGTTGCGGCCGATGCCCGCCTCGATGGAATCGAACTCGCCGCGCAGATAGGGTTGACCGTCCCCCTCCCACACCTCAGCGGCGTCCTCCGTATGCCCGCCGCACACCGCTGAATAGGTGGCGGTGCAAAGCTGATCGCCGTAGGTTAAAACCATCCCGCGCGTCGACGCCACCGCTGCAGAGGCGTTCTCGTTCTGCCGGCTCAGGCCGACATAGACCTGACAGTGCACTTCATCACAGACATCAAAATCCGCGCCGCGATGAAAGCGGTAAAAATTGTTCATAAAGAGCGTACGCGAAACAATCGCCTGCGCCTTGAGCGCCTCAGCGGGAAAATTCGAGGGCATTTCACCGGCTACCACGCCGCGCAGATAGGCCTCCAGATTGACCACGTTGATCACATTCAGGCGTCCGGTGGTGTCCACCGCCAATTCCAGTTCGCCGGCGTAACTGCGGCTCTCCTGGTGCTCCCAGTGATAGCCGGTTCCCACCTGCACGTTTTTCAACGCCACGCCGCTGCCCAACAGACGCAGGCGGTCATGCACCGAATACTCTTTACCGCCGGGCGACAGCAGTTTGATCACGCCGCCGCCGGGCCGTTCCCACTCTTCCACGACGCGCGCATTGGCCAGAGCGGAGGAGGTCTTGAAATAGAGATCCGCACTCATCTGCGTATCAAACGATTTATCCAGCAAGACGCGATAATAACGTCGATCCACCAAGGTCTTGTTATCGATACGCAGCACTTCGCCGAACGGTTTGATCTCCACCGGCACCTCACGGGCCTTCATGCGCTGAGCGGTTTCTTTGGCGCGCGCCTCAGAGGCCGATTCAAACAGCAGGATGCGGTAATGCTTTTGCCCCGGCGTGACCTCGGCCACCACGGCGCTCCATAAACCGGGCTCATTGAGCGAAAGATTTTCCTTTGCCAGCGAAGCCTGAACTCGGAACGGGCCCTGGGGTTCAAAATAGATCGTTTCCTGGCCCTCTAAAATCCCCACCCGAATGATGGGATCGCTCACCGATGGTTCATAACGAACACGGGCACAGGAAAGGAGCGCCGCCAGTGCAAAAAAAGGGACGATCCACAGGAGATTAGGCAATCCTTTCTTCATAGCCACCCTTCCTTTAAATCAACCGCAACAGGCTTTGAGTCATTCAGGTCAACTGTTTCAAGACGGTTGCTAACGCCGTCGGCCACGGACCACCCCGTCGCACAGCCGAATCCCTCACCCCTGCTGATACCCCATCTCCCGCAGCAGGCTGTCTCTTTTCCGCCACTTTTCCCGCACCGCCACCCAGAGTTCCAGGAACACGGGTCGTTGCAGGAACACTTCGATCTCTTTGCGGCTGCTTTCTCCGATCTTGCGCAAGCTCTGTCCATTTTTGCCGATGATGATGGCTTTTTGAGAATCCCGCTCCACCACGATACGGGCGCGAATCAGATCTT
>JAKJDB010000103.1 GCA_022706175.1 Candidatus Zhuqueibacterota bacterium
CCGCATCCAGGCAGAGGCGGCGCGCACGTCGCCGGCGAACACTTCGGCGCCGGCGCCGGCGACCCGGGTGAAGCGCAGGCCGCCGTCGTTGCGATACAGGGCGCCCGCTTTCGACTCTCCGCTGGTGAGAATGTCCTGCCGGCCGTCGTTGTCAAAATCGGCGAGGAGTATTGAATATCCATTCATCGGAATGGCGACCGAGCTGCTGACGTCGGCAAAGGCGCCGCCGGTGTTCTTGTACACGCGCAGCAGCGGATCGGCGTCGCCGCTGATATCGGACACGGTGATCAGCAGGTCGGAATCCCCGTCATTGTCCAAATCGCTCCAGGTGACGCCGTTGCCTTTGTGGTTCAGATTTACGCCCAGCGCGGCCGCGCGGTCGGTAAAAGTCCCGGCGCCGTCGTTGACATAGAGCCGATTGGCGGCAAAGCGTTTGACCACATACAGATCCACATCGCCGTCGAGGTCGAAATCGCACGCCGCGGCGCTCTGCCGTTCCACTGTGCTGGATTCGCGAACGTCGTTGCAACCGCGGTCTCTGCGAGTGAAATATCCCTTGCCGTCGTTCAGATACAACTCGTTGGGCGCCCGCTTGTTGAGCACAAACAGATCCAGGTCGCCGTCGCCTTCCACGTCAAAGGCCAGCACGGAAGTGGTTTCCTCGGAAGAGGATTCGATGCCGCGGCTGGAGGTCACGTTGCGGAACGATTGATGATTTACGTTTTCAAGGAGAACGTTCTGTCCCGGTGAATGGGCGTTGAACAGATCCAGATCGCCGTCGCTGTCCATGTCAAAGAACACCACGCCCCGGCCGTTGCCCGCATCCTTGGCCTGCCAGCCCGCTGCGGATTCCGGGTACGGGAGCGTATCCCCGCTGGCGTACAAAAGATGCCGGTTCTGTTTGGAGGAGGGGGCGATCCGGCTGAGGTACAGTTCATCCTTGCCGTCGTTGTTGAGATCCGCCAGCGCCATTCCTTGACCGCCGTAATAATGATCGAGCCCCGCTACGCCGAAACGCCAGGTGGCATCGGTGAACCATCGCGGCGTGCCCGAGATCAACGGCGCCAACACGTCCATATAGGCATTCGCCATCACTTCATGGCCGCGCGAGTTGGGATGCAGATCATCCGCCATGAGGACCGTCCCATCGGTGGAAGCCCACAAAGGATTTTCCAAAAACCGCGTGAAATGATCGCACAGATACACCGGTTCCAACCGGCCGGTGAGATGTCCCTTTTGGAAATCCTGGACCATCTTGGCGAGTTGCATGTTGAACACCACCACCAGACTGTCCTCGCCTTTTCTGGGGATGATCTGGCTGACGACGATGTGCTGGAGGTATTGTCCTTTGCCGTAGCGCCAGGTCAACAGATAATTCACCAGCGTGATCATGGGCTGGATGTTGGCGGTGAATCCATTGGTGCCCAGATGAATGGCCGTCACCGTGGGATGGTATTTCTCCATGTCCGAGGCGACATCCATGGACCCGCCGGCAGAAAACTCCCAGATCTTGCTGCCGCCCTTGAAATGGCCCTCATAGGGCGATTCACCGAAACTGCCGACAAAATCCACAGACAGGCCCGCCGTCTGCAACAGCTGATATAATATTTTTCGGAACCCGATGGAATCGGAGGCACCGCGGCCTTCGGTAATGGAATCCCCGATCAGCATCAGGCGCGGAGAAGCGCCGAGAACCATGGGCGGCAGCTGAAGAGACTGCGTCTCCATCGGCGAACTTGGCAAAGGCGCATCCGCCGTCCGCTGCAAAACCATCGTCTCCTTTTGCAATACAGGCGCAGCCTGATCCGCTGCAGCATAAACAGAGGACGAAAAAGCCAAAAATAATAAAAAAATCCCGCCTGGTAAACGGTGTTTCAGCATTCCTATCTCCATGACAGTCCCGGAAGATCGATCCTGAGAAAAAATCAGACCCAGTGGTTATAGCTTGTTTATTATAAAACTACTAAAAATCCGTAAAACTGCGTAAAGCCACCGGCGAGAAACAGCCTGCGCTTATTTGCTAATTTTATTATTTTTAAATAAGTTTTGTCAAGGTAATTTATCTTGACAATCTGCCCATATTTTAATAAATTATCCATACTCTTGAGGATACAGAAACAATGACCCGAGATCACATACGCATTCGCGGTATGATTTTTCATGCCTATCACGGCTGTGGACAGGATGAGCGCACCAACGGCCAACGGTTCGAAGTGGACCTGGATCTGGTTTTCGACGCAGCGCCCGCGGCAGCCAGCGACCGCCTCAAAGACACCATCGACGTTCGCCGGGTTTACCGCGAGGTGCAGAACATCGTGACCAACGACCGTTTTTATTTAATCGAGACTCTGGGCGAACACATCGCTCAACGTATCCTGCAGAGTTTTCCGGTGGGATCAGTGACCGTGGCGGTGCGCAAACCGTTCGCCCCGCTGGGCGGGCTGACCGATGGGACGGAAATTGAAATCACGCGCGGCCGTCCGTAACGCGGCCGGCGACGGCATAGCCCACATCAGTATGGGCTCGAATCTGGGTGATCGCCTGTTCTATCTCTGTGCAGCGGTCCGACGATTAACGGAAACAGCGGAGATCCACGTGCAGGCCCTGTCCAGTGTTTACGAGACCGAGCCGGTGGGCAAGGCCGATCAAGCCGATTTTCTCAACGCCGTTGTGCGAATACAGACATCGTTGCCGTCGCGGCAGCTTCTGGACCAGCTGTTTATCGTGGAGCGGCGTTTGGGACGGCAACGCGGCGAACGCTGGGGCCCGCGCACGATTGACTTGGATCTGCTGACCATGGCGGACGAGGTGAGGAACGATCCGGATCTGGTTCTTCCGCATCCGCGCCTTACCGACCGCCGGTTCGTTCTTCTGCCGTTTGCGGAAATAGCGCCGGAGTGGGTGCTGCCGGGGTTCGGGAAAACGATCGCGCAGCTTTTGTCTGCCTGCCCGGATCCTCATCGCGTTCAGTTGTATCTGACCTCAACGGAGTTTCGTCGAAGGATTCAAACGACATGATGCCCAAATACATTTGTATCGAAGGCGTGATCGGCGCCGGCAAGACCAGCATGGCTCGATTGCTGGGGGAGCGGATGAATGCGCGGGTGATTTACGAAAAACCGGAAGAGAATCCTTTTCTCGCGGACTTTTACAAAGACCCGGCGCGCTATGCGTTTCAGGTTCAGCTGTTTTTTCTCCTCAGCCGCTACCGCCAGCAGCAGGAGAGTCTGCAGCCGGATCTGTTCCAGCCGGCCACGGTTTCGGATTATCTTTTTGCCAAGGACCGCATCTTTGCGCATCTGAACCTCGAAGACCGGGAGCTGTTTCTCTATGACCGGGTGGCGGGATTGCTGGAACGGGATATCCTGAAGCCCGATCTGGTCGTCTATCTGCAATCCTCGGTCGAACGGCTGATGGCCAACATCCAAAAGCGCGGGCGCTCGTACGAAAAAGAGATGTCGGAAGAGTATATCCGCTCTTTGAACGAAGCCTACAATCGTTTTTTCTTTCATTACTCCGATACGCCCCTGTTGGTCGTCAACAGCGCGTTGATCGATTTTGTCAACAACCGCGAACATCTGGATGAACTGGTGAATCAGATTTTGCGGCCCCATTCCGGGATCGAATACTATTCGCCCGCTCGCTGACCCGCCTCGGCGTTTGCCGCCCCGGGCCGGAGAAGACCCGGCGATGATCGTCCGCGGTCCTAGGCCGGGCACGATAGTTGAATCCACAATCCATTAAGATCGAAAATCAGAGCGGCACATGTTTTTCCAATTGCTCATCCTGATCATTCTGTTTTACGTAATCAACAAAATCTTTAAATACGTGTTTGGCCAGACGCCGCCGCCGCGCGATCAGGAGGTGCGCGGTCAAGCTCACTCCAAACCCCTTGATTTATCGGAATCAGACATTGAAGATGTCGAGTATAAAGACTTGCCGAAATAAGCCAGCGCCCCTATGAAGCTCTATCTGCGCATACTTGCCTATATCAAGCCCTACTGGGCGCATCTCCTGGGATCGCTGGTGTGCATCCTTTTCTTCACCGTGTTCAGCAGCGTTTTGACCCTGTCGGTCATCCCCTTTTTGAACACGATCTTCAGCCAGGAGCAGCAAGCGCCGCCGGCCGCGACCACGGAGATTCAGACCGCCGCCGCTTCACCGGCAGCGCCGGCAGCCGGCAAATGGCTGCAGGCCAAGGATCAGGCCAAAAAATGGGTGTACGACCGGTTGATCGGCAGAGACCGGCAGCGGGCGCTGCAACGGCTATGCCTGCTCATCGTGATGCTCTTTTTTCTCAAAAGCGTATTCGATTATCTGCAGGCCTATTTTATGGCGTTCGTGGAACAGGGCGTGATCCGCGACATACGCAATGATCTGTACCGCCACATCAACCGGCTGTCGCTGGACTTTTACCATCGCACCCGCGCGGGGCAGATCATCTCCCGCATCACCAACGATGTGACGCTGGTGAACAGCAGCATCTCGGCGGGGTTCGTCACTCTGATCAAAAACCCGCTGATGCTGGCCGCCGCTCTGGCCCTGGCGATCACCCTGAGCTGGCGACTCACTCTGGTCGCCTTTCTGGTGGCGCCGTTCAGCATGGCCATCATCGGCTGGATCGGCGTGCGGCTGCGCAGGGAGAGCACCATCTCCCAGGAACGGATGGCGGACCTGACCTCCACACTGCAGGAGACCGTATCCGGCGTCCGGGTCGTCAAAGCCTTTGCCATGGAGAACTTTGAGATACGCAAATTTGCCAACGAGACCGATCGTTATTTCCGCTCTCTACTCAAGATCACCCGCACGCGCAATCTGTCCTCGCCGCTGACCGAGTTTCTCGCCGCCGGCGTGGCTGTGGGGATTCTCTGGTTCGGCGGCCGCCAGGTCTTGGCAGGACAGATGCTGGCGCCGGAGGAATTCGTCGGTTTCCTCCTGATCGTTTTTTCCATGATGCAACCGATCAAAGAACTCTCCAGCGTGCACAACCGCATTCAGGAGGGGTTGGCTGCCGCGGAACGCATTTTTCATGTCCTGGATCAAAAGCCCAAGGTGCAGAACCGCGACAATCCCATCCCAGTGGCCGACTTTGCCTCTGCCATCGCCTTTGAACAGGTCTCCTTCGGTTATCATCGCGATCGGCTGGTTCTTAAAAACATCACGCTCAAGGTCAACAAGGGCGAATGCCTGGCCATTGTCGGGCCCAGCGGCGGCGGCAAATCCACGTTGGTAGACCTAGTGCCGCGCTTTTATGATCCGCAGAAGGGCCGCATCACCCTGGACGGACAAGACCTGCGTGATCTGGAGTTGAGCCATCTGCGCCGGCTCATGGGCATCGTCACCCAGGAGACCATTCTTTTCAACGATTCAGTGATGCGCAACATCGCCTATGGTCTGGAGGAAAAAACGCTGGCCGAAGTGATGGAAGCGGCCCGCGTGGCCAACGCTCATGACTTTATCTCCCAGCTTCCGCAGGGGTACGACACCAACATCGGTGAACGCGGGGTCACGCTCTCGGGCGGGCAACGCCAGCGCATCGCCATCGCGCGCGCGGTTTTAAAAAATCCGCCGATTCTGATCCTCGATGAAGCGACCTCCGCACTGGACACCGAATCGGAAATACTGGTTCAACAGGCCATCGAAAGGCTGATGAAGCACCACACCTCGTTCGTGATCGCCCACCGCTTGTCCACGGTGCTCAATGCCGACCGCATTATCGTCATTGATCACGGCGCCATCGTGGAGCAGGGGCGGCATGATGAGCTGGTCCAAGCCGGCGGATTATATCAGAAACTGTATACCATGCAATTCCACACTTAACCCCATCGAGGCATCCCATGCATCACGTCATTCAAACCGCTCAGGCCCCTGCGGCCGTAGGCCCTTACAGCCAGGCCATCCTTGTGACAACGACCCGAACCCTTTACACGGCCGGCCAATTGGGCATGGATCCACAGACAGGCAACCTGGTCGAAGGCGGAGTGGCGGCCCAGACCCGGCAGGCGCTGCACAACCTGCAGGCCATCCTGGAGACAGCCGGCGCATCCATGCGCCAGGTGGTCAAAACCGTCGTATTTCTGAAAAACATGGACGACTTTGCCGCCATGAATAAGGTCTATGCCGATTTTTTCCCAGAGCAGCCGCCGGCGCGCTCCACCATCGAGGTGGCCCGGTTGCCCAAAAACGGTCTGGTGGAGATCGAAGCGGTGGCGGTCATCGAATGAAGCGTTGTTGCATCATCCTAGCAGCAGCCCTGCTGGGAGCAGGGTGCGCGGCCTGGGCCGCCGATCAGCCCTCCACGGCCGACAGCGTCAAATCCCCCACCGGCGCCATGCTGCGCTCTCTGGCGGTGCCGGGATGGGGACAATGGTACAATGGAAAGAAATTCAAAGCCGTGCTGCTGGCCGGCGGAGAGATCGGGCTGGCGGCGGACGCCGTCATCCTCAACCAGATGGCTGCACGCAGCGACAACCTGCAGGACCGTGCTTTTTATCGCGACAATCGCAGCCTCGCCATCTGGTGGCTGGCCGCGGTGATTCTCTATGCCATGGCCGACGCGTATGTGGATGCGCATCTGCATGGCTTTGATGAAAGCATGGAACTCAGCAGCGGACCGCCGATGGCGGATCCATTCTTTCCTGCACCGGTCACCAAGATCACATTCCGTTTTGCTTTTGGAGGTTGAATCATGACGCGAGCCGAGGCGTTCGAATTATCCCGATCCCGCTTCACCAATCAAAATCTCTTTAAACACGTGCTGGCGGTCGAAGCCGTGATGCGCGAACTGGCCGAACATCTGCACCAGGACCAGGAGGCGTGGGATTGCTGCATGATCTGGATTATGAGGAGACCATGAAGACGCCGGAACGGCACACGATCGTCACCATGGAACTGCTCAAACCCCACGCCGTGGCGGAAGAGATCCTGCATGCCATTCGATGCCACAATAACCTGGCGCCGCGCGAAAGCCTTCTCGACAAAGCGCTGTACGCCGTCGATCCGATCACAGGGCTGATCGTGGCCGCGGTGCTCATGCACCCGGATAAAAAACTGGCCTCGCTCACCAGCGAATTTGTTCTGCGCCGGTTCAAGGAGAAAAGCTTTGCCAAGGGCGCGAATCGGGAACAGATACAGACCTGCGCGGATCTCGGCCTTTCTCTGGAAGAGTTCACCACCATTGCCATTAGCGGCATGCAAAAGATCAACGTCGAGTTGGGATTTTAATATGATCCGGCTCTGCTGGCTTTTTCTTCTGCCCACGCTGGTGTTCGGTCAGTCCCAGCCCGACAGCACCGCTCGCCAACCGATCAAACCGGTCCCTCGAGACCTCTGGCTGGCCAAGGACAAGGCGGACCATCTGATCTGTTCCGCCTTTCTGGTGGGTTTGGGATATTATATGGCGCACGAAGAGATGGACCGTTCTCATCCCCAAGCCTGCACCGCCGGGCTGGGATTTTCTTTTTCCCTGGGCATAGCCAAGGAGGTCTATGACCGCCGCGGACGCAAAGGCGTGGCAAGCTGGCGCGACCTGGTGGCGGATGCTCTGGGATGCGGTTTGGGATACGCCCTGATCGCGTTGGGCCGCTGAAGGGGCTTTCTCATTCACTCAATCATTGATTCACTATTTCCAATAAATCACAGGAAGCAAGACCCATGCAGGGGAAACCACAAGTCATCAGTCTGCACACAGCCTCTCTCACGGAAGGGAGGGCCTTTTTTGCTCCACACTCGGTCTGGCCGGCGCCGGCCGTTGCCAGGGAAAAACGCGCCATGGCGGTGACAACGCACCAGGCGATGGAGAGCGACCGTCTTG
>JAKJDB010000879.1 GCA_022706175.1 Candidatus Zhuqueibacterota bacterium
TGGCGTCGCGGATTTCACCCACCATGACGATGTCAGGATCGTGGCGCAGAATGGAACGGATGGCCTGGTCAAAGTTCATCTTGGGGCCGATTTTGAGCTGCCGGGCGCCGCGAATGTTGTACTCCACCGGGTCTTCCACAGTCAGAATATTCAGCTCCGGCGTCATCACCTGATTCAGCGCCGCCACCAGGGTGGTGCTCTTGCCCGATCCGGTCGGGCCGGTCAAAATCACCATGCCCTGCGGCTTGGTGATCGCTTTGACAAACTCGGCTTTGGCATAGTCGTCGAATCCAAGCCGGGTCAGATCGCTGATCACCTTACGATCATCGAGAACGCGGATTACCACGCTCTCATACTTGCGCGCCAGCTGACCGGATACAATGGGCAGAATGGAGACACGGTAGCGGATCAGATAATTGTCGATCAACCGCTGAATAAACCCGTCCTGCGCCATCTCCCATTCGAACCGGTCCACGTTCTTGGTGCGGTCCTTGACCACGGCCAAAAACCCCTCCGGTTTGACCGAATCCTGCCGATGCCACAGCTGCAGCCTGCCGTCCACACGAAAATAAATATCGGTGACGCTCTCCGACTTGGGGATGATGTGAATGTCGCTGGCGCCCTTGCGCACCGACTCTACCAGCGATGCCTCAAACAGATTGACGAGCAGACTTTTGTTGATGGCCGCGTTAAGCTCATCCTCATCGATGGCCTTTTCTTCCTCGACGGCCTCGATGCGGATCTCGCTGTTGGCCTGTTTAAGGAATTTGAGGTACTCGTTTTCATCCGGCAGAGCCTTGGAGAGCAGCTCGTTGATCTCCTCCAGGCGCACATAGGCCACTTCAAATTTTTTGATCCCGGCTTGGCGAACGGTTTCGGCCACTTCGCGGCCGGTGGGGTCCGGAGTGATGAAAATCAGCACTTCCTTGTTGCGCTCGCTGTAGCCGTAGGGCACGATCTTGCGATCGATGAACTGCTGACGCTGTTTGGCATCGCAGGCGTTGAAAAACTTTTGCACAAAATGGATGAGGCTGGTGGAGAACGAAGCGCCGCTCAGCTTTATTTCACGAAAGGCATAAATGCGACAAAGTTCCTGCATCACGCGGTGGCGGTCATAACCGAGGTCATTGATCAGAATGTCGCTGAGCGTGCGATTCCCCGCGGCAGTAGTCAGCGTCTTGAACGCCTGCTCCAAATGCGGCCGGCTGAAAAAGCCGTTGTTGGAAAATTTTTCCAACATGGCCATGGGAATTTGTGAACCGACTTGGCCCATTTACATGCCCGGCAGTTTAGGTGTAACCACAGCGGTTTCAGACGAAACGATGGTCAGCGCGGTCATCACCACCATGATGAAAAAGGCGATGACCACCTGCACCCAGTCCACAATGGCTTTCATGCGGTAGCTGGTCTCACGCTCATAAAAATTGGCGATCTGCGCCGTGACCTTTTTCAGGGTGCCGGATTCGGCGCCGGCGTTGAGCCGGTTGATGGCGTTCTCGGTGAACACATTGGCCGCTTTCATGGATTCGACCAGCCCGCGGCCGTCGCGCACCATCATCGGAATG
>JAKJDB010000880.1 GCA_022706175.1 Candidatus Zhuqueibacterota bacterium
TATTATGCCTGGACATTGAAACCGGCGCCATCCTCTGGGAAAAGAACACAGGAATCTTTGGCAGCTGGTTGAGCTATTCTCAAGAGCATGATCTGCTGCTGCAGGCGACCCGTCCTTCCCGCGATATGGTGATCGATGAAAAAGGGGAGCGCATGGCGGTCTATCGCGCCGCCAGCGGCGAGTTGGTATGGGATAAATCTATCCTGTTCAACAATCCCCCCATTCTTCACCATGACGAGATTATCACCGATAACGCGGCCTATGGACTGTTGACGGGAGATCCCATTCAGCGGCTGGATCCGATCACTGGGGAATCCATCCCCTGGTCCTATTCGCGCAATTATGGCTGCAACTACGCCATCGCGTCCGAACATCTGCTCTCCTTTCGCTCCGCAGCTGCCGGTTTCTATGCTCTGGACAATGATGGCGGAACCGGCAATTGGGGCGGCTTCCGTGGCGGATGCACTTCCAACCTCATCGCCGCTAACGGCGTGCTGAACGCGCCGGATTACACGCGCACCTGCCAGTGTTCTTATCAAAATCAGACCTCCCTGGCCTTTGTCCATATGCCGGAGCTGGAATATTGGACCTTTAACGATTACATCTGGAACGGCAAACCGGTGAAAAGGGTGGGATTGAATCTGAATGCGCCCGGCGATCGTAAAGCGGACGATGGCACACTCTGGCTTGATTTTCCCAGTACAGGCGGGAAATCGCCGGACTTGCCGGTGCAATGGGATACCACGGGCGTGCGAAGGATCCGCCGTCATGCCCTGACGATGAAACCCAATGGATGGGAATGGGTGGCTGCTTCGGGTTTGTCCGGAACTCTGCGTCTGGCCATTACGCTCGCCGGTGAGCCCATGCCTGCCGCACGCTATACCATTCGGCTCCATTTTGCCGAGCTGGAACAAATCAGGCCCGGTGAACGGAAATTCGATGTGGCCTTGCAGAAGCGAAAAGTGCTGCAGGAGTTTGATATCGCTGCCGCTGCAGGCGGCGTGCATATTCCACTGATCAAAACCTTCGAGCACATAGCCGTTGATCAGCAACTGCTCATCGAGTGCATCCCCAGCGCAAGCGGCACCTCACACCCACCGCTGTTGTGCGGCATCGAGATTATTCAGGAGGCTTTATGAAACCCCTGAGACGCTCCTTACTGAGCGCTGTGTTCAAGATGACGACCGCTCTTCCATTTTCGCTGCCATCGCTCCTTATCGCCAAAACCAACTACATGGTTTACGTTGGTACCTATACCAAAACCGACAGTAAGGGCATCTATGCCTTTACGTTCGACACGGATAACGGCCGACTGCAGCCTTTGGGGCTCGTTGGAGAGGCTGTGCATCCTTCTTTTTTAGCCGTCCATCCCAACGGCCGCTATCTGTATGCCGTGCAGGAAGCGCCTTCTTCGCAGGACCCTCGCGTTGGCCTGATCTCCGCCTTTTCGATCGATCCGCAAACCCATCAGCTCCTGCGGCTTGGCAGCGTTTCCTCCGCGGGCGACGGCCCTTGTTATCTGCACCTGGACCGGAGCGGCCGTTTTCTCCTGACCGCCAACTATG
>JAKJDB010000881.1 GCA_022706175.1 Candidatus Zhuqueibacterota bacterium
CGCGTGGATGTCGATCTGATCATAGGGCACCATGCCGGAGAGCACCAGCGCCACGGCGATGTACAACACGGTGCAGATGATCAACGAGGCGATGATGCCGATGGGCACGTCGCGATTGGGACGGCGAGCCTCTTCTGCGTGGGTGGAAACCGAGTCAAAGCCGATATAGGCGAAAAAGATAATGGCCGCTCCGGCGAGAACGCCCAGTGGTTCACCGCCCGGTCCGCTCTGTCCCAGGATGGTATGGCCGAAGAAACTCAGGCCGGAATACCCATAAGGGGCGAACGGTTTGAGATTCTGCGCATCAAAATAAAACGCCCCGACCGCTATGACAAACAGAACGATCGCCAGTTTAACGATGACCATGCCCGAGTTGAAATTAGCGCTCTCGCGAATGCCTTTGACCAGTATGATGGTGATGACGGCGGTTATGGCCACAGCGATAAGATCCAGATAGGCGCCGGTGGCGAGAAATTGTCCCGTCGCCGGATCAAAATCAAACGGCGGCGTGGTCCATTGATGTGGTAGTTTCAGACCAAAGCTGCCGATAAAATCCTGAAAATGGGCTGACCAGCCGTGCGCCACTGCGGCTGAGGCGACCGTATATTCCAACACCAGATCCCAGCCGATGATCCAGGCGAACAACTCGCCGAGAGTGGCGTAGGCGTAGGTGTAGGCCGAGCCGGCCACGGGCACCATGGAGGCGAATTCGGCGTAACAGAGCGCGGCAAAGATGCAGGCGATGCCAGCGATGACGAACGAGACCACCAGGGCCGGGCCGGCTTTGTCGTGCGCGGCGACGCCGGTGAGCACAAAGATGCCGGTGCCGATGATCGCGCCGACGCCCAGGCTGGTCAGGTGCACTGGTCCCAGCACACGGCGCAGCCGATTTTCTCCTTTTAATTCCTCCAGCAAAAGCCAAAGCGGTTTACGGGTAAACAGCTGTTTCTTCATGCACTCCACTCCATTCCATAAAAGGCCCCTTCGCGGCTGACTGCGTAGCGATTTGCGAGGAGCCCGGTTCTATGCTGGTTCACGCCATGAGCGGCGCCGCAAACCGGAACGCTTATCCCGGCCGCTGATTACTTTTTCTCTCGAGTTTTCAACCGAAGGATGTGAACCGTCACTGCGACGGCGATGCCATACAGCCCCCCTCTGATCCACCAGGAGGAGACAAAGGCGAAGGCGGTGAGCGTCATCGTCAGCCACAGCAGAATCAGCATGCGGATCTTGACGCGTAAGGGAAGACCGAGACCCTGCTGATAATCGACGATGTAAACGCTCAACCAGCGCTGATTCATCAGCCAGGCGTGCCAGGTGGGCGAATGATGCATAAAGAGCCAGGCGGCGAGCAAGAGAAAGGGGGTGGTCGGCAACAGCGGGATGAAAATCCCCGCACTGCCGAGCAGAACGCAAACCGCGCCGACGGCCAGGCTCACTCCTCTTTTCAGCCTTCCGCCCTTCATCCGCACCCATCCTTTTCGGTCGACAGCGTTTCTTCATAGCGGCTGACATACACGGCGGCGGTGACGTCACCGGTCACATTCAACACCGTACGGCACATG
>JAKJDB010000882.1 GCA_022706175.1 Candidatus Zhuqueibacterota bacterium
GGCGGTGGTGAGAGAGTCCGCCATCTCCCGCGCCATTCTTCGTTTGGATGGTTTTATCGCTGCGGCAGCTGACTATGCCGGCGGCAGCCTGATCACGCCGCCACTCCTCTTTCAAGGAAAACGGTTGGAATTGAATCTGGACACCGGCGCCGGTGGTTATGCCCGGATCGAGATTCTGGATGAATCCGGCAAACCGATCCCCGGTTTTACTTATCATGATAGCGATGAATTGAACGGCAACAGTGTGCGCATGGCCGCCGCCTGGAACGGACAAACTGATCTCTCGAAGCTGGAGGGCAGGCCCATCCGTCTGCACCTACTCATGCGCAGCGCCAAGTTGTACGCTTTTCAGTTTCTTCCCTGATCCTGTATCGGCCTGATGAACCAATTTAAAACGGCTTGATGAAAATGCGACGGACGCTCAAACGCCATCCTAAAGCAGGGTTGGCCGTTTTGGCTTTTACAGCCTTTATCGCTCTCGGCATGCCGGACGGCCTGACCGGCGTGGCCTGGCCGTCCATCCGAACGAATTTCGCCATCCCTTTGGATGCCCTCGGTATGTTTTTGACGGCCGGCATGACCGGCTATCTGGTCTCCAGCGCGTTGAGCGGTCCTGTGGTCGGCCGTTGGGGAGTCGGCCGGGTGCTGGCAGTCAGCTGCGCCTTGACCGGCGCCAGTTTGATCGGCTACACTCTGGTCCCAGTCTGGGGCATGATGGTCTTTCTTGGATTGGTGTCAGGCTTGGGGGCCGGCGCCATTGATTCAGGACTCAACGCGTATGTGGCCGCCTATTTCGGCGAGCGGATGATGCAGTGGCTGCATGCAAGCTATGGCATCGGCATCACCAGCGGACCGGTGATCATGACCTTTGCCCTCACCAGCTTGAACTCGTGGCGGTTGGGATACATCATGGTCGGCCTTTTTCAGCTCATTCTGGCTCTATGCTTTGCTTTTACTCTGACCGTTTGGGAGCATAAAAAAGCGGACACGGAAAAGAAAGCGCCCGGGCGGTCGATCGAGTATCAGACGCCGCTGGGCGCCACGGTGCGCCGGCCCGCCCCTTGGATGAGCGCGGGGTTGTTTTTTTTCTATACAGGCGCAGAGGTAGCTCTGGGGACTTGGGCTTATACGCTGTTGGTGGAATCCCGCGGCATTGACGCGGGATCGGCCGGACTTTGGGTGGGAAGCTACTGGGCGTTCTTTACCGTCGGCAGGTTGGCCGCGGGATTGTATGCGAAACGAATGGGGATTCATTTTATGGTGATTTCCAGTCTGATGCTCGCCCTGCTGGGCGCGGCCTGGCTGTGGTGGAACCCTGGGGACAGAGCGAACCTATGGGCTGTGGCCTTGATCGGCCTGGCCATTGCTCCGGTGTTCGCCGCCTTGATGTCGGGAACCAGCGGACGCGTGGGAGAACACTTTGCCGCCAACACCATCGGCATGCAGTTGGCGGCCGGCGGATTGGGCGCGGCGATCATCCCAGGCCTGGTGGGCGTTCTGGCACGACGCACCTCCCTGGAGGTCATCCCCCTGTGCTTGATGGCGTTGTTCGCCGTAGAATT
>JAKJDB010000883.1 GCA_022706175.1 Candidatus Zhuqueibacterota bacterium
GCTCTGTTCGTCGCCGTGCTTTTTTTCTGTTCAACACTGTTCCTGGCCAATCTGCTGCGCAGCCAGCGGCATTACGTGCCGGCCGTGCTCATGGAGAACGGTTTTCGCGGACTGTTTTTTTTCGTGCTGCTGATCGCCTATTTTACCATGGGCATGAACAAGACCGGGGCCATGGGGTTTTATCTCGGCCTGGTGGTGGTGATGGGCTGCTTTAATCTGTGGTATGGGCTGACTAGAATGCCTTCTGGAAGCCGGCCGGTACCGGCGGAGATGCACCAAGCCGGCATCATCCTTATGGGAGTGGAGGTGTCTGTAGATGTGCTTTCTTCCCTGGATACGCTGGTCATTCCTAAAATTCTCGATTACGCCTCTCTCGGTTTATATGCGGCGGTCCTGGTGCCGGCCCAATTGTTCAATATTCTCGCCCGCGCGGCCAAATATGTCTGGGTGCCCGAGTTTGGCAGAAATGAACGCACCCGGTTCCGTCTGCTGACCGTCGGCGTCACGCTGACCGCGGTGTTGCTGGCCCTATTTCTGGCAGTGAGCGCTGAGCCGTTGCTGCATCTTTTATATAAAGGCAAATATGACGCGGGCGCACCCCTGCTGAAAATTCTCGCTGTGGCCGGCGTGTTTCGTCTGATGTACAGTTTGTCATCCAGTCTGATCGTAGGCCGGTTAGGGTCAAAGGCCTTGGTGGCACATCTACGCTATACGATCTTTAGCATGATTTTATACTTTTTTCTCCTGACCGGTTTGCTGGCCACGCAGGGCGTAGTCGGTGCGGCCTGGGCGCTGCTGATCATCACGGTGATACGCGCGGCGCTCAGTTACTGGGTGGTCATGCGTTTTCGACATGAGCGGGGATGAGATGAACCCTGCAGCCATACTCCGCCTGCTGTATCTGTCCAACGAGAGGATCCCGGGTCCGTCGGCGGCCTCCATTCAGCAGGTGAACATGTGCGCTGCATTCGTTCGTGCCGGTGCAAAGGTGACGCTGGTCAGGCCCTGGTACCCGGGAGTGGGCGCCGTTCGTTCGGAAGAACTGGCGCACTTTTACGGCACACCGGGCAACTTTTGCGTGGCCACAACGCCATCGTTGTTGAGCTTGAGCCGTCCGTCATCCCCCGGCCGCCGGCGTATTCCGCTGTTGGGCGGTGCATCAGTGTGGTTGATGATGAGCTTGTGGCTGTATCGTCGCCTGCGGGCGGTTCCTGTCGGCGAACCGCTGTTGCTTTACAGCCGCAGCGTAAATGCGGCGATGATCGGACTGTGGTTGCGGAAAAAGTTTTTCTGCAACAAGACGATTGTTATTGTCTTTGAAGCGCACAGCCTGGCTCAGCAACCCGTCTTGTTTTTTCGATCGGTTCTGCAGCGCTGTGATGGCGTGATCGCCATCTCTCATGCGCTGAAAGCGGATCTGACTGCTCGCCTGGGCGCGGCGGCGGACAAGGTGCTGGTGGCCGCCGATGGAATCCGCGAGGAGCGGCTTGCCGAACCGTCGCTTTCCAAGGAGGAAGCACGAAAAGCGGTGAACCTGCCTCGTTCTTTCAACAAGCTGGTG
>JAKJDB010000884.1 GCA_022706175.1 Candidatus Zhuqueibacterota bacterium
TGGCCAGCGGCCTCGATCAGCTCTTGCCGCAGACCCTGGAATTGGTGCATGGCCCAGGCTGTCCGGTCTGCGTCACGCCGGTGGAGATGATCGACCAAGCCATTCACCTGGCGGAAAACCGGCGAGTGCTGTTCACAACGTTTGGCGATATGTTGCGCGTGCCCGGCTCCAACGGCGATCTACTGGCAGCCAAAAGCCGTGGCGCGGATGTGCGGATGCTCTATTCTCCCCTGGACGCGCTGGCGCTGGCCGAACAGCATCCGGATAAAAAAGTGGTATTCTGGGCCATCGGCTTTGAAACCACTGCACCGGCCACCGCTCTGGCGGTGTGGTTGGCGAGAGAGAGAAAAGTGAAAAATTTTTCCCTTCTCGTCTCTCATGTGCTGGTGCCTCCGGCCATGCGCCGGCTGCTCGCTTCTCCGCAAAACCGTGTACAGGCCTTTCTCGCCGCAGGCCATGTATGCGCCGTGACGGGCTGGCAGCCCTATCAGGCGATCGCCGAGGAATTTCATACGCCCATTGTGGTCACAGGATTCGAACCGGTGGATCTGCTGTTGGGGCTTCACCGGGCCATGCAGCTGCTGCGCACGGGCTGCGGCCGAGTGGAGAACGCCTATGGCCGTGTAGTCCGGCGCCACGGCAATGAGGCGGCCCTGAAACGCATTGCGGACGTCTATTGCGAGTGCGATCGAACCTGGCGCGGACTCGGACCGATCCCGGCCAGCGGTCTGCGCCTGCGCGATGCATTCGCCGAATACGATGCTGAAAAAATATTTGATCTGCAAAGCCACCACGCAGCGGAAACCGGGCCCTGCATCAGCGGCCTCATCCTGCAGGGGTTGAAAAAACCATCGGATTGTCCATCGTTCTCGGCCGACTGCACGCCTGAGCATCCACTGGGTGCGCCCATGGTTTCAGCGGAGGGTGCGTGCGCCGCCTATTATCACTATAAAACAGAATGACCTTTCAGTCGCCCTATGCATGAACAGAAGAAAAAATCCAGCGCCGGCCCTTCTGCTGTGGCTCCAGCCCTTACCGTGCAGATGGCGCACGGCAGCGGTGGCCGTATGATGCACGATCTGATCCGCCATTTTTTTCACGCCCACTTGATCAGCGAACAGCTGCAACAAGGCGATGACGCGGCCACGCTGACCATAAACCCCGGCCGTATCGCCTTTACCACGGACAGCTATGTGGTGCAGCCCATTTTTTTCCCTGGCGGCGACATTGGAGATCTCGCGGTCAACGGCACGGTCAATGATCTGTGCATGAGCGGCGCCCGGCCGCTCTATCTCAGCGTCGGTTTTATACTGGAAGAGGGGTTGGCGTTCAATGAACTGGAACGTGTTCTGCAGTCCATGGCGGCTGCGGCTGAAAAAGCGGGCGTGCGCATCGTGACCGGCGACACCAAAGTGGTGGATCACGGCAAGGCTGACCGATTGTTCATCAACACCGCAGGCATCGGCGTCGTGGAACACGATCACGAAATGGGCGCCCGCTGTCTGCAACCCGGGGATCAAATCCTTCTCAGCGGTCCGGTCGGCCAGCACGGCCTCGC
>JAKJDB010000885.1 GCA_022706175.1 Candidatus Zhuqueibacterota bacterium
GAGCTCATGCAGGAGCAGGAGGCCGCTGAAAAGTCTGAACCCGAAAAAGAATCTTCGCTGGTCAAGGAACACGAGCGCGCCTCCTCGCACCGACTGGCCGGATGGAACGAGTTCCCGGCCAACCTGGAGCGGGTCGAAGTCGTCCTGACTCCGCCGGCGGACGAGATAGCCGGTCTGCAGCTTTCCGGCTACGAGACCAGCGAGCGCCTGAAATACCGCAACGCCTATTATGTCGAGGTCATCAAGCGCGCCAAATACGTCGAGCCCGGCGCCGCCGGTTTCGGCGTGCTGGCCGTGGCCCCGCCACCGGCGCTGCCGGCCTGCCTGGCTCCCGATTCCAGCCGCTGCCATTACGACATCAGCGTGATTGTCCATATCATCACGAACAAGCTGCTCAACCACCTGCCGTTCTACCGCCAGAGCGAGATGTTCGCCCGTCTGGGCATCACGTTCGGACGCTCTGTCATGTGCGACTATTTCGTCAAAGTTTCCATCGCCCTCCAGCCGCTGTACGAAACCCTTTGCCGGCTGATCCTGGAGTGCCAGGTGCTGCAGGCCGATGAAACCGGCCTCAGCATGCTTGATCCGGGAAGTGGAAAAACCAGAAAAACCTGGATATGGGTGCGAAAAACCGGAATCGGCCCCCCGCTGACAGCGTTCCATTTCGATCTTTCCCGGTCAAGTGGCGTGGCCCAAAAACTTTTGGGAAACTATCATGGAACCATTCTGCGTGACGGCTATGCCGCCTATGGCGAATTGCCGGCTCTGGCGGCATGCTGCTGGGCGCACGCACGCCGAAAATTCCATGAGGCGGAGAACAATCACCCCCAGTACGCCCAGGCGGCGCTGGGCATCATCAGGCAGCTCTATGCGATCGAGGACGCAGCCCGGGAAGAGGCGGCGCTCAAGAGCGGCGAGACCGCCTTGTTCAAAGCCCGCAAGCGGGGACGGCTTCTCTCCGCCGGCCGGGTCGACGCCTATTTCAAGCTCTGCACCGAAATCGTCACCGGGCAGCCCCCATCGTCGGCGATTGCCAAGGCAGCCGCCTATGCGCTCAAGATTGAAAAAGAGCTGCGCCGCTTTCTCGACGATCCCAGGCTCAACATCGACAACAACGCCTGCGAAAATGTCATCCGGCCGTTTTGTATCGGACGGCGAAACTGGCTTTTCGTCGGCAGTGCCGGGGGAGGGACCAGCATGGCGGTTCTGGCCAGTTTTGCCGCCACCTGCAAGGACAACGGCGTGGACTTCGAACGGTGGCTGGCCGATGTGCTGTTCCGGCTGGATACCACGCCGGCCGCACGCGTGGCAGAACTGCTCCCGCATGAGTGGCAAAAGCGCAGGCAGGCCGAGAGCGCCGGCGACACCGCACAGCTGTAAAGGCGTGCTGGCCAGGCAGAGAAGACAATCCAACCGGCTTCAAGACTATAATAGCATCACCCAAGCACGCCCGCATTATGGGCTGAACGAACGCTTACGGAAAAAGAATGATATTGACCGATGCCCAGCGTAAAAACCTGTCCATCAGGGCGGTCGCCCTGGGAACACGTATGGAGG
>JAKJDB010000886.1 GCA_022706175.1 Candidatus Zhuqueibacterota bacterium
TTCTGCAATCCGTGGAACTCCCGTTCCGGCCGCACTTACTCCATCTCCACGGACAACGATGAGGTGGGTGAGTTTGTCGCCCCCTTTGCCAGCCAGGGCAACGATCGCCGCTATTTTCTCTATTATGACGGCGACAAGCCGGGCGATTCGGTAAAAGATTTCGGCGACCCGAGCAAGGATGAACGCTGGATCGAAATCCTTTCGCCGGCCTGGATCTGCCAGGGCGCGCTCTACGCCCCGAAATCCGCCAAGGACAAGACCAACGATCTCACCCAGCCGAACAGCACCACCATCAGGCAGGAAAGAGATTATGATCTCGGCCGTGTGGTTAAAACCTACAAAGATCAATACGAATCTCTGTTTCAGGCGGGGGTGCATTGGCAGTTAGACACGCCTCACCGTGATCTCGCCTCCAACATCACCATCCCCACGGGGTACACCAGCTTTGGCCCCTATGATCTGGAATTCGGTGAATCCATACAGATCGACTATGTGATCGCCGTCGGCGGCATGAGTCTGGAGCAGTGCAAGTATTGGGGTAAACGAGCCTGGGATTCCAAATACAGCGCCGCGGTCATGGATGAACTCGAACCGGTGTTCAAAGCCGGCCGGGATTCCGTCTTTAAGACTCTGAGAATGGCGGACTGGAACATCAACGGCGCCAAAACCGGCGGCCGCAGCAAATATGACGTGCCTGATCCGCCGCGGCCTCCGGCCAACCTGTGGGTAACTGCGGAAGGCCCGAAGATCAAAGTGTCCTGGTCCGATGAGCCGAGGAACGATCCGGATTTCGATACCAAAGTCAAAGACTTTGCCGGCTATCGCGTCTATCGCGCCACAGGCGCCAGAGACAGCTCCTACTATAAAGTATACGACGGCACCGCCAACGAATTTATCGATGCCAACGTCGCGCCCGGCTATCAGTACTTTTACTATGTCGTCGCGTACGACGACGGCAGCCAGAACTGGCAGGATCCGGGTGTTTCCCTGGAAGGCGGCAGATGGTATGCGTGGAGCGGCTGGGCGCCCACCGGCTGCCAGCCCAAGACAGAACCAGTGACCGATGCATCCAAATTGGACGACATCCGTGTAGTGCCCAATCCGTACAGCGCCGCGGGCAAGACCTATCCGGGTGAAATGGATAAAATCGTCTTCACCGGACTGCCGGGCAAATGCACGATCCGCATCTACACCTCGAACGGCAGTTTTGTCCACAAGATCGAGCATACCGACGGATCGGCCAACGAGGACTGGGATCTGCGCACCGAGTTCAACCAGTACATCGTCAGCGATGTCTACATCTACACGGTTGAAAGCGATCTCGGCAAGCATGTCGACAAGTTCATCGTGGTCCGGTAATCCGCTTGGTGACCAAGCTTTGTGACTTAAAAGTCCATAACGGAGGCAATACTCATGAGAAAAATATTTTGTGTGTCCCTATTGCTGATGATCATTTTGGCCTCGTTGCCGGCAACAGCCAAAATGAAAAAGCTGGGCCAGGCGGGAATGACGTTTCTTTCCGCCGGCGGCAGCGCCCGGGCGACCGGTATGGCGGA
>JAKJDB010000887.1 GCA_022706175.1 Candidatus Zhuqueibacterota bacterium
TCAAGCATCGGGACATTCACATTCGTCTGCAGGGATTTATCGATCCCAACAGCGGCGAGACCGATCCTGATCTGGCGAACCGGCGCGCAGAAGCGGTCCGCGATTCCATGATGCACAAGGGGGTTCTGGCGGAACAGATCAGCATTCTGCCCGGCGTGGTGCTGGCTCCGCGCTATGTGCCGTCCAACCCGGAGGATGCCCGCTGGGTGTTTGAAGAGCGGCGGTTCGTCAAGATCACAACGGACGATGCCCATGTGCCAGTGCTCTTCTCCCCCTTGAACTATGTGGACGTTGAGAACATCACCAGTCCGGTGCTGTTCATCAGCGACATCAAGAGCGCCGTTGCCCTGCAGCGCGGCGTGGTGACGTTGCAGACCGAGATCGTTCAGGACTCTCTACTGGTGGAATCGCCGTCGCGGACGTACGTCCACGGTCCGATCACCTGGGAAATACCGGTGCACGATTATTTCAAGAAAAGCCCCTGGATCAATCAGCAGATTCAGTATGTGGTCCATCTGACCGATTCACTGCAGCGCACCTTTAGAACATATCCACGCTCGTTTCTGCCGGTCGGCAAGGCGGAGTTGCGCGAACACACCGTGGCCTTTCCATTGCAGTTCAACAAAACCGATCCGCTCTACAGCTTTTACTGGGCGAGCATCCTTGAATCCATCGAAGAGATCTTTACCGATCCGCAGAAAAGATTCCGCTTCTTCGGCCACGCCTGCGCCATCGGCAACGCCGCCTATAATTTGCGTTTGTCCGAAGAGCGTGCCCTCTCCTTCCACGACAGCTTTTTGAAATACGTGGAGCAGAACTATCCGGCGGTGTTCAACCGGATCGTCCGCCGGACCGATTCGGCCAAAGGGTATGGCGAGGACAAACCGCTCGGTGTGATCCGCAGCAGCGGCGAGACCGTGCTGATCGGTGAAAACAACCTGCCCACCGGCCGCAAGTTCAACCGGCGCATAGAGATCAATTTTTACACCGTGAACAAATGAAAGGGACCCTTCGCCGACCGCCTGTGTTCATTGATAAAAATTTGTTGCATTTCATACGGGATGATGTTACTTTGCAGTACAAACGGCAAGGACTCATTCAAAATCCAGCGCAGCATCGCTGGAGTTATGGAGTGCATAGAACTTTATGAAAAAACTGGGCGGCAAGCCGCTGTGGCTGAGCGGTTTTATCCTGGGGATCGGAGCCATCTTTCTCGGCAACCATGCGCTTAAAATCACCGCTACGGACCGTTTTTGCGATATCTGTCATACCCATCCACACGTCGTCGATTCGTGGAAAAAATCAACACATTACAAAAATGAGAGCGGGGTCGTCACCCACTGTGTGGACTGCCACCTTCCTCCTGAAGGATGGCCCTATCTCAGGGAAAAAGCCAGGCTGGGCGTTCGTGACGCCTATGGCGCGCTTTTCAAAGACGTCAAACGCATCAACTGGGAGGCCAAATCCAGCCTGGAGAACGCTGTGCACTATACCTTCGACGCCTCTTGCAGCCGCTGCCACAGCGACCTTTTCAGCAAAAATCTGAGCAGCAAGGG
>JAKJDB010000888.1 GCA_022706175.1 Candidatus Zhuqueibacterota bacterium
CCGGCCGATGAGCCAGGAGAGCACGCGGCTGGCCGTCTTGCCGGGCAGTTTTTTCCAGCGATTGCGTGGATTGGAGGTGCAGCTGAGGATCTGATAGTTTTGCTCAGTCAATAGATCCTGCAGCGAAGAGCGGGTGAAGAAACGGAGATGTCCCTGGTCCATGATGCCCCACGGCTTGTACGTCCAGCGGCCACGCAGGAACAGATCAATGATCACGTTCAGATTGCGAACATTGGGAATGCTGAGCATCAGCCGCCCGCCGGGCTTGAGCAACCGGGTGACCTGCCGCAGCATCTCCCAGGGATCCACCATGTGCTCCAAAGAATCGGCCATGATGATCCAATCATAGCTGTGCGACGCCAGCTCGGGTACAACCTGCTCCGCTGAACCGACATACACTCGATTCAAAATAGTTTTGGCTTTTTCGGCGACATGCGGCAGAATCTCGATGCCCTCGTAGGCCTCGGGTTGTTTGTCCCGCATCACCTGTTCAGCCAAAGCACCCTCGGCACAGCCGATGTCCAAGATGCGGCCCGGATGCCGGGGGATTTTTTCTGCAACGGCCTGGTTGCTGGAGGAAAAATATTCATCAAACTGTTTGACTTGATGAAGTCTGACGATAGAGTCCAGGGACACCTTTCACCTCGAAGTATCCGTTACTGCCGCATTCAGGATTTGTGCCAATTGTCCGGTCAGATTTCGGCGATCGAATTTCTCCGCCGACTCGGGCCGGCGTCTGACCTTGGAACGCTCGGCAAGCAGACGCAACAGAGCGGCCTGAAGCGCCGCTCCATCCGCCGGAGCCACCACCAAGCCGAAATGGTTCTGACGGATCAGCTCGGCGGCATCCCCTTCCGGCGCCAGCGCGAGAATGGGCAGCCCGGCGCCGATGTATTCATACACTTTGCCGGTGACAATGCCACGTGTCTCAGCCGCGTCGTCGATGATCAGCAGAGCGGCGTCGCCGGCCAGCAGATAGGCGATGCTGCTGCGATGATCGACATAGGGGATGTGCTCGAAACAGTCGCGCACCGTCGAGCTTTTGATGGCTGCCAGGATGGCTTCATCCACGCGGCCGACGATGCGGACGAGAAACTGTTGCGCCAGCTTCGGCTCCATCCCTTGCAGCGCCTGCAGCACCGGCGCGGGATTCCGCCGGCCATACAAAGAGCCGGAATAGGTTAGCGTGAACCGTTCACTTTTTGCCATGGCTGGCACGCCAGTGAAATCCTGACTGTCATAACCGTTGGCCAGTTGCAGCCAGCGTTCATCGCGCAGGTGCGGATGGCGGCTGAGCAGATCCTCCTGAACCCCGCGGGACACAGAGAGAATACGGTCCGCTTCCCTCAGCACCGCCCGCTCCATACGTTCTTCCAGCCGTCGCGCCCAAACCGGCCGCCACTGCGGGGCCGACACCCAACCGATCCACGAGTCGCGAAAATCCGCTACCCAGGGAAGACCGGTCATCCGGGCCAGCTTTCTGGCGATCAGGTGGGTGGTGTAGGGCGGAGCGGAGGAAAGAATGATCGAGATGTTATTTTGTTTGAGTATCTGTG
>JAKJDB010000104.1 GCA_022706175.1 Candidatus Zhuqueibacterota bacterium
GGCCCGGAGTGTACCTTATCCATTCCGAGGATAATCTGAACGCAGTCGAACAGGGCTTGTGCATGATCCGCACGACGCATCGGATGAAAGAGTCGCTGCTCTTGGACCTGGTTGGAACCGAAACCCGCGAGCTCACAGTCCCACAGTTAGGAACCACCGTGCGCACCATCCCTCTCGAACGTTTCTATGCAACCTTTGCCAAGATCCCCAGAGACGATCGGGTTCGTAATTTGGCCGAGGAATGGCTTCAGCAAGCGGAAAAAATAGTCGAACCCTCGAAGGAGGATGTACTCGAAGCCGCCAAATGTTATTACGCCTTGAAACAAATTTTGGATGAGGAAAGCGGGGACGCCCTGATGATGACTTGTCTCGATGGGCTAAAGCATCCGCACAAACATGTGCCGCCGTGCATGGGTTTCATGAAACTGCGCGACGAGGGCATTCCAGCCGGGTGCCAATCAGACCTCAATGCGACTCTGACGCTGATGTTGGTTCAAGAGCTCTTTGGATTGCCGGGATTTCAGCAGAACGCCTCGATGGAGACCGAGCGCAACCATTATTTTGGGGCGCACTGCACCAGTCCGTCGCGGATGCACGGCCCCCATGCGCCGGCCGATCCCATTATCCTTCGCAACCACGCGGAAGCCGGCTGGGGGTGTGTACCGCGCGTCTTGTTCACCAAGGGCCAGGATGTCACGCTAGCGCAGTACGTCACCGGTGATAAACCTCAGATGTACGTGTATACCGGGACTATCGTGGATTGTCCCGAGAATCCGCCGACCGGTGGTTGCCGCACCAATGTCGAAATGACCATCAACGAAGTAGAAGACGTGGTTCAGGTGAAGGGTATGCATCAGGCGGTATTTTATGGCAATCATGGCCAGGCTCTGCGCCAATTTTGTCAACTGTGCGGTATTGAGGCTGTGGCATGAGCAGCGGTAGCCGAAAAGAATCGCCGAAGGGCTCGCCGGCTCCTATAAACACGAACTGGGAAACAATTGGCCGTGAGTTCTTCGCCCTGGTAAAAAATACATTCGGCGATTAGACGAATGAGCCATGCCGGATTTTTACAAAGAACTACAACGCAAGCCTGATCCTCGCTTACGAGGATCAGGCTTTGCTTATATAGGGTTATGCTCCCGACACCACCACATCGGTGAACACCAGACTGGGGGTGCGCCAGGAGGAGTAGAGCCAGGGATCGTTGGCCACTTCAGCCAGTTTGTGCCAGAACCGCAGATGGTTGTCCGCGATGTTCATCTCTGCGATGGATTGCACCGGCACCCCCTGGTCAAAGAGTTTGCCGTTGATGCCGATGGAGGCGTCGCCGGTGGTCGAGTTGGAATTGCCGCCGATGAATCCGGTGATCAGAATGCCGCGGCCAAGGTCTTTCATGATCTCCTCCAGCGAACGTGTGCCGGGCGGGATGATCAGATTGGCAGGACCAGCGGTGGTGGGTTCCCATCCGAGCTTGCGGCTGTAATACCAGTCGACGAAAAATTCCTTGAGCACGCCGTGATCGATCATCACTCTTTTCTTCGCCGCCATGCCGTCGCCGTCGTACAGCCGGCTGCCGAGCCCGCCGGGCACAAAGGGATCGTCGACCAGGGTCAACTTTAAACTGGCGATCTGCTGTTCCTTTTTATCCGCCAGGAATGAACGTTTCTGCTGGATGCTGGCGCCGCGCATGGCGGCCAATAGACCATTCATCCATCGCGGCACCTGCTGATTGTGAATGATGATGGGCAGCGTTTCGGTTTTGATTTTGACTGCGCCCAAAAGATCCAGCGTCCGCCTGGCCGCCTCCATGCCGATGGTTTCCGGACTGGGCAAACCTTTGCGTTTAACCGATACGGCATAATAATATCCGTTCGGCCGGCGATCCCCCAGGTCTCTGGCCGTCATCTCGGCCGCAGACGCATAATAGGTGGATGCCTGATAGCCTTGAACGCCGTTGCTGGCCAGCATCACCGACTCGGCAAAGCCATCCTGCACCGAGGAGGTGACGGAGATGACCTTGTCGCCGCCGGCCTGCAGACAGGCTGACTCTATCACTTTAGCCGTGGCATGGCGGTCTTCGGGCGTATAGCCGGCATACGCTGGATCATTCAATTCAAGGTCCTTTTCAGACCGGCCCTGATAATATTCGGGATCCGGCAGTGAACGAAACGGATCCTCGGCCAACAGCCGAGTGGCAGCCACGGCGTCGGTGATAAATTTATACAACGCTTCTTTGCGCAAATCCGAGGTGGATTGGCCGGAATAGCGGCCATCGACGAACACCTCCAAGTTCAATAGGCGCTTGGCCGCCTCTTTGATGTTCTCCGGTTTCTGCTGCCGATAGCCGATTTCCACCGAACGTTCGCGGCTGATCTCGGCGCGGCTGGCAGCCGCTCCGGCCGTTTTGGCCGTTTCGACCGCCCAACTTGCCAGGTCAAACAACTCCTTGTTCATGATCGCCTCCTTATGCTTTCAAGCCGCCAATGGTCATGGATTTTACCAGAGCCGTCGGTAGTCCAAAACCGACGGGCACCATTTGCCCATCTTTGCCGCAATAGCCTGATCCGCCTCGCGACATCTCCAGGTCATCAGCCACCATGGTTACGTTGGCCAGCATTTTCGGCCCATTGCCCATAATGTTGACATCCTTGATGGGCGCCGTGAGTTTGCCGTCTTCGATCAGGCGACCCTGGGAGACGTAAAAAGCAAAATCACCTTCCCCTATCTTAACCTGGCCGTTGCTGACATCTTTAACATAGATGCCCTTGGCGACGCTTTTAATGACCTCCTCCGGCGTGGCCGGTCCTGCCAGCATATAAGTGTTGCGCATTCGCGGGATCACAAAATGTTCGTAGCTTTGCCGCCGGCCGTTGCCGGTCGGCGCCACCTGGTAATGATTCGCAGAAATCTTGTCGTGCATATAGCTGGTGAGAATGCCCTTGTCCACCAACACCGTTTTTTGCCCGGGCGTCCCTTCATCATCCACATTGATCGATCCGGGCAAATAGTCGTTGGTGCCGTCATCGATAATGGTGACAAAAGGCTCAGCCACCTTTTTATTCAGCATCTCGGAATAGGTGGAGGTCTTTTTCCGGTTGAAATCCGCCTCCATGCCATGGCCGATGGCCTCGTGCAATAGGATCCCGGTGACGCCGGGCCCCAGCACTACCGGCATCTCGCCGGCCGGTGGCTGCACAGCCTCGAACAGCACCGACACCCGGCTTACCGCCTCTTGGCACAGCTCATCGATCAGGGTCGGGGTGTAAAAAGAAAAATCACGCCGACCGCCGAAATTATAGCCGGCCCGCTCCCGCTTGCCGTCCTTCTCTGCGGTCACCGAGGCGTACAAATAACTTTTCGGTTGCAGGTCTTCGGCTTTGACGCCGTCGCTGGTGACGATCAGAATGCGTTTTTGCTCATCGGCAAAGGTGGCATTCACTTTGACGATGAGCGGCGATGCGCTGAAACACTTGTCATTGACGGATTGGACGATGGGAAGTTTCTCGGCCAAAGGCACCTGAGTGTACAAACGCGCCAAAGGGTAACGACCGGCTGTTTGCAGCCAGCTGAATTTGGCCGCCGGCTTTCGCGAACCGGCATCGGCGATGGTCGCTGCCGTGGCAGCCGCAGCGGACATGGATTTCTCATCGAGCTCCTGAGTAAAGCCGTACCCCACCTGGTCCCCTTTGACCGTGCGAATCCCCACCCCCAAGACCACGGAACTGTAAGCCTGATTCACCCTGCCGTCCTCAAGCACCACATAATTGCTGATCGTGTGCTCAAAGAAAAGATCAGCCCAGTCCCCGCCTTTGGCGAGCGCCTTAGACAGAACCCTGCGGCACAAAGAATCATCGATGCCGAACTCGGCGGCAAAATAATCCTTGCCGGCAGCGTGACCGGCCTTTAGCCAGACGCCGTCGAGCAGCAGACCGCCTGCGGCCGCGCCGGCCGCTGACTTTTTTAGAAATGAGCGGCGAGACAGTTGTTCCATGATTCCCTCCTGCGAAAAATACGCAAAATAACAACCTGAAAGCCTATTTATTGCATACGAAATAGAAACGAAAAAGGTTCAAAACTCTGCCATCCTTGTTCTCTATCGTCCTTGTAACGCTTTGATTTTGTAGCTGCGCTCGCAACGCCCTCAGCGTTCACAGCCGAAAAGGGTCTTACCGGTCCGCTGCAGGAATTCCGGACATTTTCAGATTCTCTTTGCTGAACCGATCGATGAGCTCGTACGTGGCGGGAATCGTTTTTTTCAAGCGGTCAAGAATCTCGATGGACAGAGAGGATTGGCTGAAGGGCACGTTTTTTACATACTCTTGGATCGTGCCGGCCCGGCGGCCGTATTTGTAGTTCCAGGTGAAATTTCCTGTTTCATCGCACTCCACCTCCGGATTGTCCCGATTGGCTACGCTGAAGTAAAACTCGCCGGCAGGCTGATCGCCCGCGTTGAAAAGCTGTTCTGCCCGCAAATAGTCGTACAACTCCCAGGCGGTACGGACCGCCGGATCAACCAGATGAATGGTTTCAGCCATATAGGGACGATAGAGATAATCTCCCTTCTCCTGGTAGTTGTAAAAATAGGCGAGCCGAGCTTTGAAAACGTTCAGATAAAAGGGATAATGGGTGCAGCCGAGAATAATGACCTTAAGGGGCTGGCGCACTTTTGCCTTGCGCAATTGCTCCAGCAAAGACAATAGGTTGTAAGCGATATAGTTGTCAATGGAGTTGATCTGCAGGGCGCGCGGCCGGCTCAGCTCGCCGTCGTAAAGCATGTGATGCCCGCTCCAGTCGAATCCATAGCGATGCAGCAGGACGGAATCGATGGCCGCCTGGGGATGGGAAAACGATGGACCCTGATAGCCGGACCGGGGGCTGACCGCCTGCGGTGAGATGTATTCAGCAGCGCCGTCGATGGCGCCGGCCAGCCCGAATCCGGGTTGCTGAAAGAGCTGAATGCGGCCGCGATAGCCCAGCGCGGCCATTCGTGCCCGCAGCGCCTGTGGATAGCCGTTGGAGGATACAGTCCCCGGAGTGGCCATGACGGCGATGGTACCATCCGCAGAAGGCGCGTAATAGTCCAGAGCGCCGGTTACCCCTGCATCGATGACGCCGATCACTTTGATCGGCAGATTCGCGGCCTCGAGAAACCGTTCGATCGCTTCTTTGCCGTAAGCGGTGGCCGTATTGCAGGCGATGACCACCGCCTTGACCGGGGATTTGTCCGTCGACGGCGAGCGGCTCTGTGCGGTGGCATAATAGCGGTTGCCGAGGAGAAACTGCAGATCCTTGAAGATATGCTCGATCAGCAGGGGCAGATTGTTTTCCGACGCATACTCGCCGTAAGGCATGTTGGCCTGATCGCCAAAGTAGATAAAACGTTCCGACTGAAAATCACGGCGGCCGTCGCCGTCCTCATCCATCCGATGATCATCGTTGTCAAAGGCATCCAAGCGCACGATGGCGTCCAGCACCGTCAAGCCGCCGGTGCCGGAATCAAAGACGCCGATGGGCAGGGTACAGTCGTGGCGCGGATACGCAGCGGTGTCAATGTAAAAGAAACTGTTTTTTTCTTTCAGCATGACGTCGCGGATATCGTGGAGAACCGCGACCTCTCCTCTGCGCCAGGCATTGCTGCAATGGAGCAAGAGCAGAGCGCAGCCCAACCCGATCGCTTTTTTCAGCAGCGGCAAGCTCACCTCAAGGACCTTTCTCGACGGACGCGGAGGTTTCGGCTATTTCTGCAACAGATCGCTAAAAGTGCGCCAGAACGCCTGGTGAAAGGCAAGGCTGTTTTTTTCCTTCAGATAATCATGCAGCGTTACGGCCGCCGAGTCCGCAGGGGAGAGCCGGCGCCGCGCCCCTGTGCTGTCATAGATCGCAAAGGCCTCGGGATGAAATTGCACACCCAGCACGTTGGGATAGCGCGCATGGGTGATGGCCTCGACCACCCTGCCGTCCAGCGAGGTGGCGGCGATGACCAGATCCCTGCCCAGATCCTTGACCGCTTGATGGTGGCTGCTGCAGATTAAAGGCTGCTCCTGCGCCGCTCGTTTCATCTTGTCCACAAACCATCCATCGGGAATGAATCGAATGGGATGAAGCTGGCACCAGAACAGATCCGCGCGGGGATCGAGTTGGTGATGGTAATTGCGGTGACGCGCGGCGCTCTCCTGCTCCAGAACCTCCTCCACATAGCGCAGGTGGTACACCTCCGAGGGAATATCCTGATACAGAGTGCCGCCGGTGGCTGCGTTCATGGTCTGCATGCCCAGACAAAAGCCATACACCATGAACTCGGGCTTCTCCTCCATGAACGGCTTAAAATCCGAGTTCTGACTGCCGCCGAGCAGATGAAAGAGAAACGACAGCTCAAAATAGTGGCGCATGGGGGTGGAGATGCCGGTGAGCAGAGAGGTTTTTTGTCCATAGGCGACGGGCGGGATATCATCGCCGCCGAAAAAAATCGCGGCCTCGCTGTTTTTAAATAAACGATAAAACGCATCGCTGCAGCCATTCCTTTGAAACAGATTGCCCGCCTCCAGCGCTCCGGACAGTGTCTCCACCTCGACCAAGGGCGGCGGTTCGATGCTTTCCAGCATTTTGGCAATGCCCTGCGGGTTCCGCTCCGTATCTTCATGGTACACGGCCACCAGAACCGGACGATCGATGGTGATGATCCTCTGTTGGATCTTTTTCACCATGCCGTCGATATCCGATGGACTCGGATCCACCAGCAGAATGCGAACGCCGGCCGGCGGCGCGGCCACCATGCTGCGGTGGCAACTGGTCAAGTCTGCGACCAGGCAGGTCAATGCCAGGAAAACAAGAAGCCTTTTTTTCATAAGCAACCTTGTGCAAAGTGAGTGGTTAACACATCTCCCCCGTCTTCAATGGGTCCCGCCGCCGAACGGCCTGACTGTTTTAGCCATCCGGCGAAAATCAGGATGAACTTCCTGCAGAGAAAAAATGAGAACGCCTCAGACAGTCGCCGGCTCTCTGAACATCGCCGCGCTGCGGCAGCTCTCCACAGGGTAACGGCCGACAGCGGTTTCATCGGACAGCACAATGCCCTGATATCCGATCCTTAACATATCATACAGATGGCACACTTCCGACCGGGTCGGTTGCGGATGATGGGTGGTATGCTCCAGCACCTGGCCGGCGAGATGTACGGGTTTGGTCAACGTTGCAACGCCTGTGTTGAACTGCGAAACCAACCGGGCCATGGTCTGCAGGCCCGCTTCCGCGCCCAGATCGCCGCGGCACAGCCACAGCGCGTCAACCGATGGCGTCATCTCCGCTGCCTCCTTCAGCGCACTTGGACGCTCCAGTTTGGCGATCAGATAGGTCTGACTGCCGAACAGAGAGCGATAGGTGGCCATCTCCTGCGCATCCTTGACAAAAGAGATGGCATAGCCCAAACGGGGAATCCCGGCGGTGCTGCGCACGATCTGTTGGTCCCGGTCGCTCAACCGTTCGATGCGAATCGTTGCACCGGGCAGGCTGAGGCCTTTACGTCGGCTGATCTCACCGCCTGCCAGCACCCGGCCGCGCACGCGTTCGCCGGCGATCGACTCGATGGCGACACGTATTTTGGCGTCGTTCAAAAAGAGATCCCCCCCGCCTTCGGCCGCCGCTGCACGAAAAAAATCCTCATGCGGAACCGGCAGCAGACCCGGACCTTCTGCGTGGTCCGACAGCAGCAGATCCACCTGCTGGCCGGCCATC
>JAKJDB010000105.1 GCA_022706175.1 Candidatus Zhuqueibacterota bacterium
GATAAAGGCCGAGCTGGTGCACCCCCCCGATGGCGACGAGAAGATCATTCCGGCATCGGTGCGTTTGCACGTAACGCGCAGGCGTCTCATGGTCCTGATGAAAGGAGACATAAAAAGGCCAATTTTCCAGAGTCCGGATCGGATGTTTCGGAGTGGTGTAACCACGGTCCGCGATGTGCCAGGCCTGCAGCGGATCAGCATCCTGGGATGCGAAGAGCAGAAGGACGGCAGCCGAAATGGACCAGACGGCACGCCGTCTTTGAAATAGGTTGGGATACCGGCTGAGCAGAGTCCGCCCGAGGTGGACAGCGGCGTAGGAAAACAGCACGACCAGCAAGGGATACAGGTGGGCGGTATATCGCGCCTCAGCGTAGGATTTGAAAAAACTTGTCAGCACGATCGATAGCACAAGAACCGCCGGGATAAACCACGCCGCCGGATCCCTGCGCTCGGGCAGAAAACGGTCGAGCAGAACGATGAGCGCATAGAGGACAACCGATGACAGGATCGGCCAGCCGAAGAGGTACCAAAAGAAAAAATATTTTCCCAGATGGGGAAAGCCAAACAGACTGATACCGAGCTCCTGCAGACTCGTATCCAACCCGACCCGGAGAAAAACAACCCAGAATAATAAAGTGATGAACAGGTAGAGGTACAACATCCTGAACGGGCGGCTGCACAACACCGCTTTGTCTTGCAGATAAAACAAAATATACAATAGAAACACAGAGACCGCGAAAGCGTACTGATGAAAGCAAGCAGGCAGCATCATGATCAGCAGAAAAGTAAAGGTCTTTTTATCCACCTCCCGGTATATGCAGTAAAGACAGCACGCCGCGAATACCGCCGTCAACAGGCCCGGCAACGCCCAATACAACGAAAGCCCATGACCAGGGTCTAGCGACCAGACGAGCTGGGGTTTGTACAGTTCATGTCCGAAGACAGCAGCCAATCCAGCCATGATGGTGCGGCCGGCCGGCGCAAACGGAGAGATGCGGCTGATTTCAGCTGCAGCCATGGATTGCAGATAAAGCAGTCCCTTCTGATAGCATAGGATGCCGGATAAAACCCCGGCGGCCCAAAGCAAGAGCCTGCGTTTATCGTCGCCGGAACAGCGTGCGGGGAGGAGAGGGATCAAAAACAGAACGAGTAGAATGGCGCCCAGATAATGGCTGGAAAAGGCGAGCAGGGCGGTGATCAGAAACCAGATTCTATATCTCTTTCTTTTCTGCAGGAATCCCTGATAAAAAAAAATCAGAGCCAGCAGGAACAAAAACTGGAACAGAGTGTAGGAGCGGCCATAGCGCGACAGTTCGATCTCGAACTGAGAAAAAGTCAGCACCAGGGCGGTCAGCTGAGCGGTTCTGCGGTCAAACAGCATTTTCGCCAGCCCATAGGCCGGAAGAATGACCAATGTTCCCAGCAGCGCACTGGGAAAGCGAAGCCAGTAGGGCGTCCATTCTACGCACTGCAAAAGGGCATACTGCACATAGGTAAACAAAGCATCGCGCAGATAGATCAGCCCCGAGTCCACGAGCGGAACCCCATGCGCCGATAAACCCTTGAGCGCCAGCGCCTGGAACCCCTCATCGCCGCAAAGGGTCAGGCCGCCCAAGTTGCGCAGGCGCAAGCCGAAACCAATCGCCAGCAACAGGAGAAGAAATACGGACGTTCTGAGTCTGTCGCCACAGGGAGGATCCGCCGACCGTCCGGTTCGTAGACGGCTTACCAGCCTGCCTGTTCTTCGCATGTTTTTGCAGCGGAAATTCATCAAGCCCAGCGTATGTTATTGAACCCGTTAGACTCTCATGAACCTACACATTCTATCTATGATAAAAAAAGTTTGCAATGTGATGATGACGCCCCAGGAGTAACAAGCCCGGCAGGTGAAGGATCTCTCCAGCATGGACGCCTCAGGTCTTTCTTCCGCCTGAAGTCAGCTCCCAGCCAAACTTGCCTATAAAGTAACCATCCGCTGGGTCACATACAAGCAAAATCAGCGCCAGGAGATGGCGTGACAGCCGGCGGTTTTGAGCTCCAGCTTGTTGAATTCAGATCGATTCCTTCAGCGAGAATGAATCAGTGGGGCATTATTTACCCGTTTTATTCGTCATGGAAAAATAGGCCACACTGGCGTAAGCCGCGGTGTGACCGCAGTAAAACCGGTAATTACGTTTTTGTAATTAGTGAATCCTGGCTCAATTAATTTGTTTGACAATCCGCTTTATGTTGTTTATATTTTACCCATAAAGGTTCTTTTCGAGCCTGGGCAATCATCTTGCAGTACCGCTTTCGGCAGTCCGAACATTTGTTCTCCATCCTTTGACCATTCGGCCATCTCTCCGGTTTTCGTTTTGCCCAATGTTTCACCGCTCTTTGCTGTCTGAACCGCACACGAAGGCAAAAGTCTTTTCCGCCTGAGCCGAAAGGATTGAGCTCTGTGCGCTGTTCATGGGTTAGAAATGTCAGCACCAAAGCAGCAACTATAGTGGACGGCGGGATGTGGGGAACCCCAAAACGTCGAAACGCTTGCGGACGTTTTGCCGGTTGTATGGCATCTTGAGAATCAAGCATCCAGTGGATCCCCGTTTTATCTTTGACTCCGGCCGCATCATCCTTACCATTTCATGCGCAACAGAATTGCTCGACGGGTGCGCTGCAGCACGGTGCACAGGCCCCTGTCAGCAACAGGAGGATGTCATGATCGAGCATCCATTGAATGGCGTTCGCGGAAAACCGGCAACGGGAAAATTATTGAACGGCACCATCTCCACCCCCATATTCCAGGGCACCGTGGCAGAGCTGTACGAAGCCTATCTGCGTTATCGCCTGATTTATGAGCGCAGTGAAGACCATGGTATTTTTCCATCCTGTCCCCCGGGCGAACACGCGCCGCTTCAGCCCGACACAGCCGACCCCAAACAGGGCGCCAGACACTATGCAGCCATCATCGGCGCCGGCGCCAAAATGCAAAAGATCATCAAATTCATCGAGCAGGTGGCAGACACCAACGCCACAGTGCTTCTCGAGGGGGAGAGCGGCACCGGGAAAGAGCTGGTCGCCAGGGCCCTGCATGAAAACAGCAGCCGGCGCTGCAAACCGTTCGTCTCCCTCAATTGCGGCGCTCTGACGGAAACGCTGCTCGAATCCGAACTGTTCGGGCACATCAGAGGTTCGTTCACCGGCGCGGTGCAAAACAAAAAGGGCTGGTTCGAAACCGCGGACGGCGGCTCTATCTTTTTCGACGAGATCAGCGAGATGAGTGCGGGGCTTCAGGTCAAACTGCTGCGCATTCTGCAAACAGGGGAGTATTCGCCTGTGGGCAGCAACGAGATCAGAAAGTGCAACGTCCGCATCATCGCAGCCACCAACCGTCATCTGGAATCCATGATCAAGGACGGCAAGTTCCGGCCGGATCTCTACTATCGATTGAACATTCTTTATCTTTATCTGCCGCCGTTGCGCGAACGACGAGAGGACATTCCTTTGCTGATCCGGCACTATCTCGATCACTATGGCCGGCAGCTCGGAAAAGAGAATCTGCACTTGAGCGCCGGTGCGGAAGGCATTCTGCTCCAGTACGATTATCCCGGCAACATTCGAGAATTGGAGAACATTATTCTGCGTTCGCTCGTGATGGCCGAAGACGAGGAGGTGGAGCTGCGACATCTGCCGGAATCGGTCGTGCCGTGTGAAAGCGAAACAGCGGCCGATCAACAGAACTTTAGTCTGGTCAAAAAAGCGGTGATCGAACGGTTTGAGCGGGATTACCTCGAGACCACTCTGGAGAGAGCTCATGGCATTGTCGCCCAGGCGGCGAAAATCGCCGGCATCGATGCCAAGAATTTTTATCAGAAAATGCAGAAATATCAGATCAAGGCCTCGCATCGGTAATCGTACCATGGCCGGGGTGTTTTTACCATGATTTTCCGGCCGCCTCCCACTAAGTCCTGCCGGCCGCATCCGGCGCAATCCCTTGTTTTCAAACACCCTCAACACGTCCCTTCTCCGTTGGCTTTTTCTGGCACGGCCCTTGCTAAAGCAAGGGCATGATGACTGAAGCGCCGGCAAGGATCCTTCTTTGCTGCGAAAATCTCTCTGAAATGGGGCCGATCGCTCTGGCTCTGGCGGAAAAAAGCATTCTTACGCTGGTGAGGGGTGTAAGAGACTTGGCGCCGCTGCTCGCAGAGTGCCGCTATCAGATCATCACTCTGTGCGTCCGCAAGCAAACGGAAGAGACGCTTTCGCTCCTCAGGCAAATGATCAAGCTTTCACCTAAAACCTGCATCGTGCTGGTGAACGGACATCCGAACCAGGAACTCCTCCACGAGGCATTCCAGCTCGGCATCAAAGATTTTTTTCCAGCCCCGGTCAACCAAGGCCTGTTGATCGAGCGCATCGAGCATCTGTTGAGCAGCGCCTGAGGTCGCTCTTCCGTCTTGCGGATTCATCTTTCCGCATAGGGGCCATTCGTCATCGCGCCATCTCATGTATCGTTTGGAGGGACTCCATGCCGACATCCAATACCAAGAAGCCGGTCGCTGGTGCGACCCGCAAGGGGCCAACCGCATCGGCGCGGTCAGCAGCCGCTCTCCCCACCCAAGGGACCGAGCTGCTCTCTTCCCGGCGCGTCGTGCGAGCATTGGATCATCTGAATTCGCAAAAACTCACCGACGAAACGGTGTTGTGGAACAGCCGCATCCACGCCGTCACTCGTTTTCATCTGGAACTCGTGCAGGCCAGGCAGCACATCAGCGATATCAGCCGGCTTCTGGCCGTGCGCCGGCTTCCGCCGCATCTGTTCGGCCGCCTGGTGCAGCCAAACGGCGATCATGCCGCCTTTCTGCAGCTGACCGCTGTGATCAGCCATCAGCCGCCCAGCACGGCGGTCAGCAACAAGGACGGCGAGTTCGATCTGAAACTGCCGAGCCATGTCGAGTTTCCGTCCGCCGGATTAAAAGTGCAGGTGGCCGGGTCCAATACAAGCCTTGTGCTCACCCTGAACAGCAACGCCGTATCCGCGAACGGTTTTACAGGCGACCTTGGCTTGACGACAGAGCTGAAGCCGCTGCCGCTGAGCATCGTCGGGCAGTTGCAGGCCCTACTGCCATCCGCAGGGGGGGCGTCGGATCATAATGATTCTGACGCGGAACAGCCGACCACTCCCCATGTCGCCATGGGCGAGGCCGGATGCCATTCGCTCTATCTCAGCAACACCGGCGTAGACCGCTTTCCCTATTCGGTTTTCATCCGTCTGGTCGAGCCGCGAACCAGCATCCTCAATCCCGTCGTTGTTCAAAAAAATGGAAAGTCTGCCCGGCGTTACTATCCGATTCCCGATTACTATCCACTGTCAGAAAATCATCACAACGCGCAGGTGACCTATGTGGATCGTGTGCCGGTGGACCAGCCGATCAGCGTGGATGGTTTTCGCGATCAGCTGGTCGGAGTGGGATCGGGGAACGTTATTTCGCCCTGGGAGAGCGTGGCCATGGCGGGCACACTCGGCCTCGGTTATCTGGTGCATATGGCGCAATGGTGGACGCCGAAAGGGCTGACGCTGGGCAATCTGGTATACTCTCTGCCGCTGGCGCCCGGTGAACAGCAGCGCGTGGCCATCTTTGAGCGCCGGGAGGTGAGCGCCGTGCGCGATATCGAAACCCTGTCGGTGCAGGAAAGCGCCGAGTTCGAGCAGGAGACCGATGCCTCCACAGAATCGACCTTTCGCTCCGCGTTCCGCGAGGCCGAACGGGCCGGCAGCCGGTATCACACTTCCTCCGCTTCCGGAGGCGGCGGCCTGGATCTCGGCATCATCAGCTTTGGCGGCGGGGGATCCTCTTCCAGCGGCTCGTCGTCCAGTTGGTTGGAAGGACAGCGCAGCTATTCATCCCGGGCCGCGGAGAACGTGCACACCAGCGTGGAAAGGACGGCCGCCGCACGGCGCCAGGCCATCCGCACCAGCATGCGGTTGGCCATGGCCTCCGAGTCGGCCAACGTGACCACCAAAGTCATCACCAATCACAACCACACGCGCGCACTGACCCTGCAGTATTGGGAGGTGCAGCGATTATATGAAGTGTCCACCACCGTCGAGGGAATCACGCTGGTCTGTCTGGTGCCGCTGTCGGTCGTGCGCTTTCTGCCCGTGGGCCAACCGCTCACGCTGGATTACACAACCACCGCGGACACCCGGCGCGAGATACTGACCCGCTACTCACAGATTCTGAAACATATCGACATTCTCGAGCGGACGCTGCCCAGGCGCTTTCAGAACGGTCTGGCGCTGTTGCGCCAGTTTGCCGGGGATCCCATCGCCCAATTCCAGCCCGCAGGCAGCGCAGCCGAGGACGTCATTCAGTTCAATCTCACCGGCACATTTTTACCGTTCGAGGATATCTATGTCCGCGCGGTGACTAAAAGGGGGACGCGACTGGGGCCGGTGCAACTCACCGGCCCGGTCAGCGCTGTGCCGGAAGTTCGGGACGATCCGGAGCAATCCTCCCCGACGCAGGATGCCTTGATGGCGTATCTGCGCGATCGCCGCGCCGGTAACGCCAGTACGCTCTCAGGCAGCCTGGCGGTTCCCTGTTCCCTGGCGAGAAACGAGATCATCGGCTTTGAAGTGAGCCGGCGATTCCGCCAGTTGGACTATGACCTGGTGAATCCGCATCTGCAAGCAGCCTATGTGCTGAATAAAATATTCGGCACTCCGTTGCCGGCGAATCAACCGGATCACATGATCGCCGGCACGGTGCATCTGACCGCCAAGACGCTGGAACAGGAACTCGGCGGACCCTATGTGTGGCATTTTTCAGCCAGGATACGAGCCGTGAATGGAATGTCAGAAGAGACTTATGCGCACGATTACATCTCTGCCGCATCGCGTCAGGAGCTGCCGCCGGACCAGATGCCCATACCGGCCATCCAGCTGGCGCCGGTGTTGCGCTACACCCAGCTTTTAGAGATCGAACAGATGGTGCAGCATGTGGTGCGCAATACCGTGCACTATTCCAAGATGATCTGGCTGTCGATGACGCCGGAAGAACGGGCGATCATGCTCGAGGGATTCACCATCGGAGTTCCGGCCGGCGGCATTGAAGACGAGACTCAGGATGTGCCTTTGCTGAACTGCGTGGAAAACCGGGTGCTGGGCTTTTACGGCAATTCAATGATCATGCCGTTCTTTATTCCCTACCAGGTCGCTGACCAGGTGTTGAACAATGCAACTATTCAGAGCAACCTGCTGGAATTTCACAGGAGCGGATTCTTGCCGCGCAAATCCGTCATCGCGCTGCCGACCTCCGGCGTGCTGGGAGAAGCGGTGCTCGGCAACTGCCCATCGGCGGAAAAAATCGACCTGACGCGTTTTTGGCACTGGGCGGACAGTCCGGCGGACAGCGCGCCCGAGATCGCCAGTGTGCAAGTGCCCACCGCCGGCGCGTCTCTTACTGCAGGGCTGCAGACCTCCAGCGCACTGACTTCCCTGCAACCGCTGATCAACAACATCAACGCCACTCCCACGGCAGCCGGAGCGGATGCCGCGGTAGTGCAAGCGATGATCAAGTCAGCGGCGGAGCAAAAGGGCTTTGACACCGGCATGACCGGCGCCGAGCAGCTGGCGAAAATCATTCTCGGCGATCAGCAGAACGCGGACAGGGCGCGAGCGGATGCAGTGAAGAACACCCACCAATTCCAGGCGCAGGCATTGGCCACGGCGGGAAATATCCT
>JAKJDB010000889.1 GCA_022706175.1 Candidatus Zhuqueibacterota bacterium
TGCAGATGATCGAGAAGAACGGTATCCTGCGCATCCGGTTGATCGTAGCGGTCGGTGACAAACAGGATGACATCGCTGTCCGCAGCCGCCTGCCGCGCCGCCCGCATCATCATCTCTTGCAGCCGGTACGCCGGTTCCAGCAGGCCGGGCGTGTCAAAGTAAACGATCTGAAAGCCGTCCCCGCTCTGAATGCCGATGATGCGATGGCGCGTGGTCTGCGGTTTGGCGGTGGCGATGGATAGCTTGAAGCGCAACAGATGATTGATCAGCGTGGATTTGCCGACATTCGGCCTGCCGAGAATGGCAACATAGCCGCAGCGGAATCCCGCAGAGGGTGTGGAACCGGCCGCTGCCATCAGAGATAGGCGTCCAGCGTGTGGCTGTCGAACAGCCGGTCGACCAATTCCACCCCGCTGACCAGGCGGAGCGTGTGAAACTGGCAGCCGTTGCGCAGGCATCCTTCCACAATGCCGCCGTTGGGAAGATGCAGGGCGAACATGGAGGCTGAACAGACCTGACAGCGCTGGTCCTCGTCGTTCAAGGAAACGCGGCACTGCGGACAGAAGAATTCCACCACGCCGCCTTCATCGACCGTTATCTCAAACACGTTTTTAAAGCTGCCGTATACCGGATCCAGATAGATGAGCCCTTCCTGATCCTTGTATTTCACTAAAACGGACACCGAAGCGTAGCCGTTGATGGTGTGCTCGGCATTCATCAGGCTGTGGCCATTGGCACAACTGGCATTCTGAATCCGGATGGCCTTGCTTGGCAGCTCGATTTCGAGCGTCTCCTTTTGTTTTTTCGGCATGGATCAACCTCCTCATCGCTAGCTTAATAAGACTTGGCGACCAGCACCCTCTGTGCGGATGGTGCGCCGCAGACGATACAGGCGCCGGGCGCCTGGCCGCCTTCGATCGGCTGCAGCCGGATGGTGGCTTTGGCATCCTGCTGAAATTTTTCTTCACAGGCAGCCTGCCCGCACCAGTGCACCCAGAAAAAACCGCCCGGCGATTCCAGCCGCTCGATCAACGCTTTATATTCATCACAGGTGAAGGTGTTGGCATCCCGGTTGCGCAGCGCCCGTGCGTACAGATCCTTCTGCATCCTTTCCAGCAGCGACTCGACGGCGGCCAACAGGCCCTCCTGGGGCACGGCCATTTTTTCTCCGGTATCGCGGCGGACGACGATCACCTGGTTTTGCGCCACATCTTTGGGCCCCATCTCGATGCGGATGGGCACGCCCCGTTTTTCCCATTCGTTGAATTTGTAGCCCGGACGATACTGATCGCGATCGTCGATCTTGAAAGTGATCCGCCCCTTCCAATCGCGGGTCAGATCCGCGGCTTTCTGTTTCATTGCCGCCATCTCTGCGTCCTCTTTCCAGATCGGCACGACCACGACTTTGGTGGGCGCCAGCCGCGGCGGCAGCACCAGGCCGTTGTCGTCGCTGTGCATCATGATCAGCGCGCCGATCAACCGCGTCGATACGCCCCAGCTGGTGGCGTATACATGGCGCACTTTGCTCTCCTCATCCTG
>JAKJDB010000106.1 GCA_022706175.1 Candidatus Zhuqueibacterota bacterium
GCCACCTTGCCAAACCGGTGACCACTCCATGGGCATCGCGTTGGGGTTCTCCAGATTAAAGGCGTCGATCAAAAGAGCAGCGCCGGGATCGGTGAAGGTTCTGCCGCCGTTGGACAAAAACCACGAATCCATCGCGGCTTGAAAGGACGCGTCGCTGGACTGGAAATTTTTATCGATCCCGGCAAAGAGGCTGTTGTGAAGGCACAGGATGCCGGCCTGCGCATCGGCGACCGTATTGGCGCCGTCGATAAAAAGACCGGTGGGCCAGCCCAGTACCAGCGCATTATAGATTTTGTTCTGCGAGGAACGGCGGAGGTGCAGGCCGCGTTTATAGTTAGAATTTATGCTGGCTGTGGCCGCGGCCTTGGGGCCGATGAGAGTGACATTCCACCAGGTTGGACTGGTGCGGGGTTCATTCGTCGAGCCGGCGCCGTCATTATCGGATTCAAAGCCGTTGGACCCAGAGATATCGGCGATCTCCGGATCGCGGATGCCAAGCAGGAACTGCAGTTTGCCCTGGTAACCGAAATCGCTGTCAAAATCATCATCAAGACCGCGGTAGGCGATGAGATATTTGGCGTTGACGGTTCCGCCGAACCATTCGTAGGAATCATCGTTTGCATAGCTGACCTGAATGTGGTCTATCTGCGTGCCGCGGCCGACACCGCCAAACGTGAGGCTGTTGATTTCATTGTTAGGTGAAAAAGCGATGCCGGCGTATTCAATGCGGACATAGCTGAGCACACCGCTGTTGTCATTCGGATCAGCCCCGCCGTAGAGGTCGCCAGGGCCTTCGATGGTGGCCGTGCCGCCGGGAACATTGATGGGGGCCTTGCCGAGAAGGATGATGCCGCCCCAATCACCCCGCTGCGGAGTCTCGGCTGAACCCGGTCGCGTGTATTGGCTGGTGAAAACGATAGGATGGCCGACCGCGCCCTGAGCCATCAATTTTCCGCCTGGTTGGACTATCAGCGAGCCCTGGGTGTTGTATTCACCATAAAGAACCGTTCCTGCCGGAATGGTCAAAGTCGCGCCCGATTTGACGCGGACAAATCCGCGCAGCAGATAGGTGGAATCTGCGGATAATACACGGTTGACTGTAAGATCACCTTCCAGTACCACCTCGCGGGCGCACACGATCCCGGCCATCAGGAATAATGCTGGCACAATCGAAAAAAGCTTTTTCATTTTTTCCTCCAAAGCGTTAGGTTACCTGTTCGCGGATATTATACCATCGGTCTATGAAGTCAGGATGAAGCTGATGTGAAAAAATAAACAAGATCACAGAGGGCCTTCGGAACAGGGCGCCTCCCGAAGGCGGATGCGTACATCACGTTTCGCACCACCAGCATTCTCCTGAACGGCCGGCGAAAAGGTGCGCTAGAGCTGATAGGAAAAACCCAAGGCAACGGTTCTGCCCAGGCTGCGCAGCTCGGCCCGTTTGTCGCCCTCCAGAGTGCGTTGGACCGTTTCATGGTGCTGATTTAAAAGATCCTGGACGCTCAATTTTATTTCGAGCTGTTTGAGGATGTTAGCGGCGAGCGTGAGGTCGAGTTGATCTCGTGGAAGCTCAATGACATCACCCAGGCCGGCAAAACCAACGCGAGAGATCCGCTCACCCACTCGATTATAGATAAGCGAACTTGAAAATCGGCCGTCGTCGTTTTCATAATACATACCGGCGTTGGCGATGTAATCGGCCTGCCCCTGCAGCGCACGAGTATCCTGCTGAAAGCTGTTCTCTCCCTTGAGGTCGATCTCTGAACGGATCAGGCTCAGATTGCCCACGAATGAAAAATTGGCCAAACTGGAGGAAAGGCCCTCCAACCCTTTTTTCATCTCGATTTCGATGCCCACGTTGCGGGCGAAATCGGCATTCGCATAGGAACGGACTGGTTCAAAGCCGGACGATGCGATTAGAATTTGTTCAATGGGATCCACCAAACGCTTATAAAAACCGCTGACGGCCAACAGCTCTCCGGGCTTGGGAAAATACTCGAGGCGAAGGTCAAAATTGGCCACCAGAGTTCTTGTGAGGTCGCTATTGCCCTGAATCAGCTCATTGGCGACAAAGTCGAAATAGCTGAAGGGCGCCAGTTCGCGGAATTCAGGCCGGGCAAGGGTTTTTGAAAAGGCGGCCCGCAGATTCATTTTTTCGCGCAGCGCACAGGTCAGGTTGAGGCTTGGCAGCCAGTCCTGATAGCGATGCCGTACTCGAAGCGGCTCGTTGGTGAGGCTGTAGGAATCAAGACTCTGCTCCGATCCCTCATAGCGAATGCCGGTGACGATTTTGATACGGTTGGTCACCTGAAATCCGGTCATGAGATAGCAAGCGTAGATGGACTGATTCGAGGCGTAGCTGTCGGAGGGTTTCGTGACTTCGGCGACTTCAATAAAAGTGTGATTAAAATTTTCCGCGGCAAAGATCCTCTCCACCGGCCCGGTCATCAGCTGATCCTCTGCTGTAAAATTGCCGCCGGGAAGATTCCTGAAGCCAAAAGTCCGGGCGTTAAAAGAGCGCTTTTTCAGGTCAGTGTAAAAACCGCATTTAAACGAGGGGCGGTCCGGACCGGCAAAGGGCTTGATCGTGATATGGGCGCTCGCCCCGCGGTTGGTATCGTCGAGGTCGCCATAAAAGCGGGTGGCAACCGATGGATCGAGGAGAAAACGCAAGGGCGCGTCTGGTTCATAAAGATCCCGAGAATAGACATAGCGTCTGGCATCCGGTTCATCACGCCTGGATCGACCATAATGGAGCCGCCAACTCAGGCCGGCGCCGTGCAGCACGGCGAAATGATGTTCAGCGACCACCTGGCTGGAAAAAAGCGACCTGGACACATAACGAAGAGAGGTCACTTTGCGGTAGTCGGGATAATAGTGATAGGGCCCTTCATAGATCGTCGTTTCGTCATCCGCGTTCTGAGTGTAGAGGTTTTTCAGGCTGAACGTGTGTTGGGCGCCCAGCTTGAGGCTGGTATTGAGCATGCCGCTCCAAGCAATAGAGTTGGTGTAACTGGAACCTTTATAGAGATAGCGGGGGCCTTCAAACGTATAGCTGTTCTTTTCCAAACCAGCCGCCACATCATGATCAGAATAATTGAGTGAAGCGATATAACCGAAAAGATGGCGGCCGAAATCGATCGAGTTGCCGAGACTGACCTTCAGATCGCCCTTGATGGGCGCCGTGGATCGAGCGGTCTCCCAGTTATTGCTGAAGGCCAGTCCGATCGCCTGTAGCTCTTCCGAACTGTAATTGCCACGGCTGACCTTTACGGCATGGATACGGGAAGGCAGGGAGCGTGTGCCGTCATCCATAGCGAGCCAGTCCCGCGTGCCGCCACGGTAATGGATGAACTCACTGAGGCTGGTTTTGGAATCATAGCGGGACGAAGTGCTGATATGAAAAATCCGCCTGGCTGGAAACTCTACGGTATTGATCTCGATCAGGCCGCCTGAAAAGTCGGCGGGCTTGTCGGGTGTGGCGGTCTTGGACGTAAGCAGGTTCTCGATCAGATGGGCCGGGAGCAGGTCATATGAAAAGCTCTTTTTTTCCGGATCCGTGCTTGGCAGCGACGCGCCGTTGAGCAAGGTGCTGTTATAGCGTTCGCTCACACCACGGACAAAGGCATATTTTCCCTCTGCCACCGTGATGCCGGCCATCCTTTTTAAAACATCGGCGCCGTCGGAGCTGTTGTTCCGCCCGATCAGCTCAGCGCTGACTCCATCGACCATATGGCCGGCATTTTTCTGCATAGTGATCACTGCCGCCTCGCTGTTTTTAATGGCCTGTGCGGTGACGATGACCTCTTGCATTTGAATGGAAGAGGGCGTCAGAGCCACAGAGAGGCGGGTATCCCTATCAGCGGTCACCCTCACCTCTGCGACGGTGACCGCTTGATAGGAAATAAAAGAAAAACGAACTTGATAGGTGCCGGCCGGCAGCCCTTTGATCAGAAAACATCCATCCAGATCACTGATGGCGCCCCAAGAGGCGCCGACGATCATCACATTGGCGCCGATAAGCGGTTCATCGTTCGACCGGTCAACGACCTTGCCGCTGATCGTGCCGGTCCCTTGTGCGGCAGCCATGTCGCTCAGAGCGAACAGGCAAAACGCTGCAATGATTAATTTTTTCATTTGATTCTTCCTCAAGGATACGATGGAATAGGACAGCCATGGGTTAAAAATCCAATATGATTGGCTTTAAAATAGACATCCTTTGTTAAGTGTGCATTAAGACCCTATCAAGATATCATCAATTCGCCAAACCACCCAAGGGACCGCCATTTGAAAACTGCGTTTCGAGCAGGGTCATGAACGTAATAACCTCATAGTGAATCGATCAGGAGATTACGGGGAATAGGTTTAGAGGGAAAACGCACGGGGTAAGAAATCAGGAGAGCCTTCGTACCCGTTGAAAGAGGCTTACTCTCTTGTTTTCTCAATATGAGCTGAGTAGAGCCAATAATGGTCCGTTGGACCGAAGAAACAAAACACGTTGCGACTTTTGCAGCAACAGACGGCTTTTCAGACCGCGATCAGGCCACCCCGAGTGCATCATGGACAACGCGGGCCTTAACCGCAAAGCCGGGTGAGACGGTTTGACATCACGTCAGGGACGGCCCGTTTTTTGCGTTTCACATCACAGTACAATGCGCCGTCCCTCGCTGAAAAGTAACGCAGAGAATGAAGCGCTGCGTTTTCTCGTCGCCTGTAGGCTTGATGGAAGAGCGAATGGAGGAAGAGCGGTTATCGGCAAACTGCGGCTGCTGTTACGCCGATGACGACGCCGGCGACAATGCCAGCGCCGGTCATGCCGGCGATGCCGAACGCCAATGCGTTCCAGGCGCCAAACTGAATAAAGGCTGCGTTGCAGATCCAATATTCAACAGATGTTATTCCGCCGGTTATGGTTTCCATCTTTTCAAATCAGGCTAGAAATTTTCAAGCATAATGTAAAATAATTCAATGCGTTGATCAGTACCCCCGGCACTCTTCTCAGAGCTTGAAAACAAGAGTAAAAACCGGCATCCCCTTCATGGTCCGCGTCGCCTGAACCCATACGCGCTGATGCAAACCCTCGGCAAGACTAAAGCTATAGATAGAGAACGCTTCCTTTCAAGATAAATTTTCTGCGTCGGCCCACTGCTGTCCAGGGCGATGCCCTGGGCAATTCTGCTTGATTCTCAGCAGCTGAATGAGTATTTTAAAAAATTAGCCATATTACCGGATCGCTATGAAAATAAAGTTAAAAAAATTCGCTGCCGCGCTTTCCGCCGTAGGACCGGGCCTGTTTCTCATCGGTTATAACATCGGAACAGGCAGTGTGACCACCATGGCTAAAACAGGCGCCGAACACGGCATGCATCTCTTCTGGGTGCTGGTGCTTTCGTGTCTTTTCACCTATCTCCTGATGGTCGCCTATGGCAAGATGACCATCGTCAGCGGCAAAACCGCGCTGTACACGATTCGTTCACAATTCAGACACGGGTGGGCGCTTTCCCTCTACATCCTGATCGCGCTGATTATGGGTGAACTCTTGGCCCTAATCGGCGTCATGGGGATTGTGGCCGACCTTGTGCAGGAGGGCATCCGCATGGCTTTTGGAGGATGGGTGCTCGACACCTTTTGGATCATCCTGTTTTTTTCCGTTCTGCTTTATCTATTGCTCTGGTTCGGCCGGTATCAATCGTTTGAAAAAGTTCTCACCGGATTCGTCATCCTGATGGGCGTTTCGTTCCTGGTGGTCTTTCTGCTGGTCAAGCCGGACTTTGCCTCTGTCGGCCGGGGGTTGATCCCGAGCATACCGAATCAACCGGGGGCCTTTGGACTGGTGGCGGCTATCGCCGGCACCACCTGTTCAGCCGCGGTGTTCATCATGCGCAGCACCGTGGTAGCGGAAAAGGGATGGACGCTGCAGGATCTTAAAACCGAAAAAAAGGATTCCCTGGTATCGGCCTCGATGATGCTCTTCCTGAGCGCCGTCATCATGGCTGTGTCCGCGGGTACGCTGCATGTCATGGGACTCAAACTGGAAAAAACCGTCGAGATGATCGCTCTGTTCGAGCCCCTTGGCGGAAAATTAGCGGCAGCGATCCTGATCCTGGGCATCGTCGGCGCCGGTCTGTCGACGGTTTTCCCCATCGTCCTGATCGCTCCCTGGCTGATCGCGGATTATACCGGCACTCCGCGCACCACGCACTCGCGATTAGCCCGGGTGCTGATTCTGCTGGCCTTGTGTTTTGCCTTCGGCTCTGTTTTCCTTGAGCAAAGCCCACCGGCCCTGATGATTTTTTCCCAGGCGTTTCAGGCCTGTATTTTGCCGGCCGTGGCCATTCCCGCCCTGATCCTGTTGAGCAAGGAAAAGCTGATGGGACCCAATCAGGCCACCCTTGGTGAAAAGGCGGGCATCTGGGCGGTTATTCTGTTTTCTCTGATGACCAGCTATTATGCAGTGATCGAACTGGTGCAGACCTTTTTTTCCTAGCCGCGGGTTCGCGGCCGGGCCGTGCCGTTCACTTTAGCAGGGATTGAAAAATGGCCGTCCATACGCTTTTGATCATCGATGATGAACAGGCCCAGCGGGAATCGTTGGCAGGTTTTTTGGCGAAAAAAGGATATCAGATTCAACAAGCGGCCTTGGCTCAGGAGGCGATAGAGATTGTCCAGCGGATGCCGGTGGATCTGCTGCTCACCGATCTGCGCATGCCGGGCATGGACGGCCGCGAGCTGCTGCAAAAAGTCAAGGGGATCAATCCCGAGGTCGAGGTGATCGTCATGACCGCCTTTGGCAGTCTGGAAAGCGCGGTGGCAGCCATGAAAGAGGGGGCGCTGGATTTTCTGACCAAACCCATCGATCTGCAGCAGCTGGAGTTGATCGTGGCCAAGGCGATCGAAAGAAAGCAACTGCTTTCTGAAAACGCCCGTTTGCGTGAGCTGGTGCAGGAGCAGCAAACGTTCCAGGGCATCATCACCTCCAGTCCGCTCATGCAGGAGAGCCTGAGCATCGCCGGCCGTGCGGCTGAAAGCAAGGCGACCGTGCTGATTCTGGGGGAAAGCGGCACGGGCAAGGAGCTGGTGGCCAAAGCCATCCATCTGGCCGGACCGCGGCGCGACAAGCCTTTTGTGGCGGTCAATATGGCCGCTCTGCCGGAGCAGCTGCTGGAAAGCGAAATGTTCGGTCACGAGAAAGGCGCTTTTACCGGCGCGGAAAAATTCCGCCAGGGCCGGTTCGAGATGGCGCACTCCGGCACTCTGTTCATCGATGAGGTCGGCGATATACCGGCCGGGCTGCAGGTCAAACTGCTGCGCGTGCTGCAGAGCCAATCTTTTGAACGGCTGGGATCCTCTCAACCCATTCAGGTCGATGTGCGCCTGATCGCAGCCACGCACCGGAACCTGGAGACTCTGGTGAAAGAGGGCGCTTTTCGTCAGGATCTCTATTACCGGCTCAACGTCGTGCAGATACGCCTGCCGGCATTGCGTGAACGCCGTATGGATATCCCGGCGCTGGCCAACCAATTTTTAAAACGGTTCGCCCGGCTGAACGAAAAACCGGTTCACGGTTTTTCCCGCGAGGCCATGGACCTTTTGCTCAAACACGACTATCCCGGCAATGTGCGCGAGTTGGAGAACATGGTGGAGCAGGCGGTGGTGCTGTGTCGCGACGAACTCATCACCA
>JAKJDB010000890.1 GCA_022706175.1 Candidatus Zhuqueibacterota bacterium
CCGGCGCCGGCGTGAAAGGAGACCGCTGTGAACAGCTCCTCAGGGGAGGCGGCATAGGTAAAAGTCACGTCATGAAAAATCACCTGCACGGTTGACATAGATCTCCTGTTGCCGGGGATAAAAAAAAGCCACGTTTTTAGACCGTGGCCATAAGAACCACGGCGTGAAGGTAACAGCGGCGAAACCCGCAGACAAACGGCTGCAACAACGCAGGGGGTGCGCAACCCTAACAGCTGCTCGAGTGCGGAATTTCGCTGGTCAGTTCTTCACGCCCGTGACTCACACTAATCCAAATTTCACTTAAATAACGCGCTTTTTCAGCTGAAATGCAAGAAAATTTGACCGAATCCAGTGAAAGAGATCCGCCGGTCCATCCACAGGATGGAAAACTCAACGCCGGCCGGTGAGGCGGCCATCCTCCCTTCGCTGATCGACCTGATCCACCGAATCCATCGGTCGCCTTTTTCTATCCCGTCTGCTTCATTCGCACTAACTGGGGATATTCTGATCCCATTCGCTTCATGCATTCCGCAACAAAGGTCAGTGGACCTTTACAATGCCATTGCTTTATGCGGAAAATTTTGCTAAAATAATTACTGGTTGTCCATCTCATCGTTCAATCAAGCTTGACGCTTTTCACCATCTAACACAGGGACTCCCATGCCGGAGAATGAAGTCACCCGGTTGTTGACTTTGACCGAGGGCAGTACGCTCAAGGCGATCGAGATTTTGGAAAAACAGCTGAACACTCTCTATGCCCGTGCCCAGGTCCTCATGAGCCTTGCCGGCGTGACATTGTCCATCACCGGTTTTTCCGGCCGCTCCATCGCCGCGGCCAACCTCGCAGCCCAGATTCTCGTCGTCTGCGGACTCGCAGTAGTGCTGGCCAGCGCGGTCTGGATTTATATACGGGTCATGAACATCCGCTGGATCACCGCAGAGGCGCAGCCCGATACGCAGGCCTATCTGGCCGGCATCATCAAACGCCGCAATCAAAAGACCGTCGCCTATTCCGTGGGCGGAAAAATCCTCCTCTTTGGCCTCGTTCTCTATTGCATCGCCTTTTCCATCATGCTGCTCAATCTCTAATACCGCAAACTCGTTAAAGGATACCGACCACTTATGAAACCAGCTGTTTCCCTATGCGTTCTGGCCTGCGCGTTTGCCGCGGCAGCGGCGCAGCCAGCGCTCAACGATCAACCGTCCACCGCCTATATTCAAAGTCTGGCCATTGACCCGCAAAATCCTCAACGCCTCTATGCCGGGGCCATGGGCGACGGCCTCTATCTGTCCGAGGACGCCGGAGAAAACTGGCGCCCTGTCGCTGCCCTGTCCTCCCTGCGCTCGGTCCAGGTCGTTAAAATCGACTGGAAAGATCCCCGGCGACTGTTCGCCGGCGGAGAGCGCAGTGGCGTATGGATGTCCACCGACCGGGGGGAGAACTGGCGTCTCATCAGCCCGGACACACTGACCGTCTGCGACATCGCACTGCATCCTGAAAATCCGGATCACCTGCTGGTGCTGGCCGACGACGGC
>JAKJDB010000891.1 GCA_022706175.1 Candidatus Zhuqueibacterota bacterium
ACCGCCCCCTTTTTGCGGATGACGCGCACTTCGTCCAACTTGGCCTGGGCGCTTGGACCGCCGGCGGTCACCAGCGCTTCCAGGATATTGAGCTCCTTATTGAACGAAATGACACCGGGGTGGAGCACCTCCCCGTAGATGAACAGCACGTTCTGCTGAGTCTGGATGGATTCCATGCCCGAGTTGGGCACGTTGCCGACGACGGCCGGCACATAGATATTGTCGCCGGGTTCGATCACCGGCAGCTGGTCAAACGTCTGGTTGCGCAGAATGCTCGCTAGATCCACCTGTGTGGTCTGCGGTTCGCCCTGTTTTCCACCCCGAATGATGATGACGTTGCTCAAATTGGCGTTATCCAGCGGTCCACCGGCCTCAGAGATAATCTGCCACAGGTTGGGGATGGTTTCAAAGCTGAACTTTCCGGGATTGCGTATGCTGCCCATGAGGTAGACCGTTCGACTGCCGTATTCGGTGACCTTGACGGTGGCATGCGTGATCCGTTGATTGTACAGGGATATTCTCTCGACGATCGCCGCCGCCAGCTGATCGACCGTCAGCCCGGCGGCCCGGATCGTGCCGCCCACCGGCAACTGCAGCGTGCCGTCTTCCCCGATGGTCGCTTGAATATTCAGCTCCGCATCCTGCCAGAACGTGACGGAGATGACGTCCCCATTGCCGATCATATAATCCTGTGCAGCAGGGGATATGCTAAAGAGCACAACGCAGAGCAGCGTTACCAGTCCAATGCGTATCCGTTGAGTCACAAAACCTCCTCGATGCATGAATCAGCTTGGATTACGGGAGGGTTTTCCCGGTCACCGTGTTACTTCCCGAACTATGTCCAAAGCTATCATAGACAAAAATGCGGTAAAAATAGGTCGTATTGGCCTCCAATCCCATGTCGTCGTAAGAGGTGACTGAGGCGCTGTTCAACACCGCCGTCGGCGTCACGGTCGAATCCACGCGCGAGGTCTTGGAGCGATACAGCCGATAGGATTGAAAGTGCGAATCCGTGCTGCTGGTCCAGGACAAGCGCAGCGCTCCGGAGATGTATGAGGCCGGCGCAGCCAGAATCACCGGTTTGGGTGGCGCCAGGGTTGATGTGGTGATGGTCACGACATTGCTGCGGCTCGATTGGCCGCTGACATCAAAAGTGTAGACGACGTAGCGGTAGGTGGTCTTGTCCGCCAGCGTAATGTCCTGATAGGTGATCTGGTCACGGTTAGAGTTCACGGTCAACAGCGGGGAAGAGAGATTTACATCGGTTCCTTCAGAGCGGAAGATCCGATAGTTGCCGAAATCCCTGTCCGTGTTCTTGGTCCAGTTGAGCAGAACGGATTGTTGGCTCTGCAGATACGAGACGTCGCAATGGACGGGTGTGGGCGGCAGGTCCGGCGATGTTTTGCCGGCAACGATGTTGCTGCCGGATGAATAGCCCAGAGCGTCGGTAACGTAGACGCGATAAAAATAAGTGGTGTTGGCGGTCAGGAGGCTGTCCAACAGGCTCATGGTGGACGCGTTGGAAATAATGCCCA
>JAKJDB010000892.1 GCA_022706175.1 Candidatus Zhuqueibacterota bacterium
GGTCAACACGCCCTTTGCCGGAGCAATGCGGTGCGTATAATAGTGACGCCTGCCGCGAAAATCCCCGCCGATGCGCATCGTCGCGCCGCTCAAAAACGTGAGCAGCGCCGAACGCGGGTTGCCGAACAGGTCGATGGCCAGGTCCCATTTTCTCCGCCGCAAAGAACGCAACAGCTGAAGAGGCAGGCCGCCCTTGCGACGGTCCAATTCATACACCGAGTCCACCCAGGGATGAGGCTGCAGCAGATGCGCGTAGGGCGCCTCGGCCAGATAGCCGATGTGGGCATGCGGATAGGCTCGACGGAGAACGGACAAAAGCGGCATAGTCAGGACGACATCGCCCATGAACCGCAACCGGGTGACCAGAATGGCTTCCAGATCACGCGTCATGGTCTGCCCCGCTTTTTACTCGAAACGCCTGGAGGTCGGTACAGTGAAGGCTCAGGCATGTCGGCGAGTCCATAAACCTCATTTCTCTCATTTTCAATCTTTACCCGGCGCAGAAAGCCCTGTTGATGGAATTGCTCCAGGAGTGTCTGCACCACCTCTACGGGCCAGTTGAACAGGCGCCGGCAGGCGGCCGCATCGCTGACCCAGCGCAGTCGAAAGTACTGCCGCAGGATGTTCTCCCGTGCCGCCTCCAGAGAGAGCGACCGGGCGATCTCGATCTCGGACTGGAAACGCGAACTGACCAGGTCCCAAAGAAAAGTGAACGGGTCATAGAACTCGTCGATCTTGACCACATACATCTTCATCTGCAGCTCCGCCATCGCGCGGTCGAATTCGGCCCGCTTGCGCGGATGGCTCATGCCGGAATTCATTTTGAGTTCAAAAGTGACCATGGGCGATTGTCGGCAAAGCGCCTCCATGATGCGCCGGGCGGCGGGCGACAACGCTCCAGCCCGATAATCGGCCATGAACCGATCGGACGAAGCGGGACGGTCCAGAAGCCGATAGAAACTGGGGAAAAATTCCAGCGAGATCATGCTGGGCCGACTTTTGATGGCCTTGCCGTAATAGATGGAACGGTCACGAGCCAGATCATCCTTGGCCTGCCACACCAGTCCGATCGCAGGATCCGAATGGGTGTGTTCCGGATACAGCGGATGGCGCTCTCCACAGGCGGCGTGCCAGAGACAGGGCAGCTCCGAGTTTTTGGCGGTGAAGGCAAAGCAAAAGCCGACGGTATTGACAAAACGGCGCGCCTGAGCGATGGTGGAAACCCGGGCCTTTGGGGTCCGGTGATAGGTGAGATCGCGTAGAGATTCAATATAGTCCCAGCTCAGCATGCTGCCCAAACGTCCTTTTCCATACAACAGCTTCATCCATGGGTAAAGTGTAGACCTTTTCACCTAAAAAGTCAAGCAAATTTAAAGTTCGTGCTTGCATGGCAGCTGCCGTTTTGTTAAAATAGAAAAATCCGGAAAGTGAAATGATAGAACCCCTGGATCCCATGGCGTTTAAAAAAATAGTGTTTTTCACCGGCGCCGGCATGTCGGCCGAGAGCGGCGTGCACACTTTTC
>JAKJDB010000107.1 GCA_022706175.1 Candidatus Zhuqueibacterota bacterium
AAACTGGCGCAGGTAGGCGCCGCTCTGAAACAGCGCAATCTTGCGGCTTTGCAGCGATCCTTCAAAGGCACGATCCTCCACTTCTACACAGACTGCTCCGTCGTATCCACCGTCGCCCAGCACGGAGATGAACCGGCCCCAATCGACATCGCCCAACCCCGGCAGTTTGGGGGTGTGAAATTCCAACGGACAGGCTAAAATGCCCACCTGGTTGAGACGGTGCTGATCCACGCGGCAATCCTTGGCATGCACATGAAAGATCTTTCCCTTGAACTCGCGCAGCGCAGCCAGATAGTCGATCTGTTGCCAGACCAGGTGTGAAGGATCGAAGTTCAGGCCGAAATAATCCGACGGAATCTCCTCGAACATACGGCGCCAGATCGCCGGCGTATGGGCCAGGTTCTTGCCCGCCGGCCATTCGTCCTTGGTGAAAAACATCGGACAATTCTCTATCGCCACCTTGATGCCGCGTTCCTCGGCAAATTTGATCAATCCGGGCCATACCTGTTTGAACCGGGGCCAATTGTCGTCCACGCTGCGGGTCCAATCGCGGCCGATAAAAGTGTTGACCACCTGAACCTGCAACAACTCGGCTGCTTTGATCAACTCCTGAAGGTGTTTGATATACACCGCCGCTTCCACCGGATTCGGTGACAGCGGATTGGGATAATATCCCAACCCGCTGATGTTGATACCGGATTTGCCCACCAGGTTGCGGATTTTCTTCGCCCCTGATTTGTCCAGGTTTGTCACATCGATATGAGTTACGCCGGCATAGCGCCGTTCCGCCTTGCCTTTGGGCCAGCACATCATCTCCACACACGAGTAACCGCTTTCCCTTGCAAAGGCCAGCACGTGCTCGAAATCCAAGTCCCCCAGAATGGCGCTGACAAATCCCAATTTCATGACACGCTCCTCGATGATGAAAACGCCGCTGCAGGTTGCGGCCTACTCCACCGTCACCCAGCTGTTCTTTTTGTTGCTTTTGGCGATGGCTTCACACAGGGCCACCTCCCGGTGTCCGTCCAAAAAGGTCGGAAAAGTCGGTTTGGCTTTGTAATCGCCCTTGGCGATATAGGCGTAGAAAGCCTTGAAGCACTGTTTGAACGTATCCGGATAGCCTTCATTATGGCCGCCGGGATAGCCGACATAGGGACGCACCGTTTCGGAAAGAAGGCCCGGATCCTTGAGCAGCTTTTCGTTGGGTTTATCGCGATAGCCCAGCCACAGCTCGTTGGGGGTTTCGCTGTCCCAATAAGCGCCGCCCTTGCCGCCGCTGATCTCCCAGCGCAGGCAATTTTTCCGGCCGGCGCTGATCTGAGAGACGAACAGGGTGCCTTTGGCGCCGTTGTCAAAACGGAGGAGAATGGCGCCGCCGTCTTCGGTGTTGACGGCTATGTCTTCCGTGGCCTGGATTTTCTGCACCTTGCCGGAAAAGGATTCCACCTCTCCTTTGGGTCGTTTGCGGATCGGAAAGATGGTGAGCAGGTCGGCGCACAGGGCGACTACACGCAGTCCGGTGATGTATTGCACCATATCCAGCCAATGAGTGCCGATGTCGGCGATGGCGCGCAGACTGCCGCCCTCTTCAGCCAGAATGCGCCAGTTGTAATCCGTTTGATAGAGCAGCCAATCCTGCACATAACTGCCGACGATCGAATGCACTTTGCCCAGCCGGTTCTCCTGCACCATCTCGCGCGCCTCCATGCACAGCGGATAGTAGCGCAGGTTATAATTCACGCAGGCAGCGAGTTTGCTTTTCTTGGCCAGATCCACCAGCGCTGCGGTCTCGCGTGTGTTCATGGCCAGTGGTTTTTCGCACAACACATGTTTGCCGGCTTTGAGGGCGTCGCGCGCCATTTGAAAGTGCAGCCGGTTGGGCGTAGTAATATGAACGGCATGGACGTTTTTATCTTTAAGCACTTCGGTATAGCTTAAATAGGCCCGGGGCAGCCCCAGTTTCTGCGCCGCTTTGGTCGATTCGGCTTCATCCACGCCAAGAATGCCTGCGACCTCGATGCCGAGGCGTCGCAGCGCTTCTGTGTGCGTCGGGCCCATGAAACCCGCACCGATGATCGCAGTACGAATAGATTGCATTTCCGACCTCCTTGTTAGAGTGCTCAAGAATAGAAATCAGGCGCCGGAACCTGTCAGCCCCCGGCGTGTGCGTCTTCGTTTCATTAAAAACAAATATATTAAAACGTGTCAGCATTTACAAGCAAAAAAGCGGCTTGGATGAGGGCTGTAGACCGGCAAGCCTTGGCCGGCAAGTGGAATGCGGGCGTCAGACGTCTGCATCTTGCACCAGCCTGAAGGGATGGGGAGTTTTTAGCTTGAGCACTCCATGGGACTGTGAAACCACGCCGATGGGCTTACCATGGCGGGTGGCTGTGTAGTAACGCAGCGCCTCGCCGGGATGCGTTGTTTCCCCTTTACTTAGAAGTCGATGTAGCTGATCAGCGGAGAGCTCCATCAGGGAGCTTGTGATGCGGGCGCCCAACCACTGGGCAGCACTGGTGGTGAGCTTCCAGAAATGGGATTTTTTCACTGCCAGGGGCAGGCCGGTCTTGACCAGTCCCGAGTCCGGTATCTCCAGCCAGGCATTCGTGGTGAGCCAGAGCTTGTGGGTATTTACGCGGAACCGGTAGGGCGCAAAGAAGGACGGCTCGATGCCCCAAAGTTGGTGCAGATTGGTTAAAATGGGCGAGATTTGTGGATCGTCGAATGGCTGGGTCGGCAGCCAGCGGACCGGCTGGTTCACCGGCCGGATCGGCAGGGCTGCGGTCTTGCGCAGACGGACGATAAAAAAGCCCTCCATGGGATCCGGAAAGGGATAGATGCGCAGCGCCCGCTGCAAGGCGGAGGGAAAAATCCGATCCTGATAATAGAGCCACCCGGGCCGGGCTGAACGCAAGGCCCAGGTCGGAGCCGGCTCCACCACCACCGGGTATCGCTGCACAATGCGCTGCAGCACCATTTCGTTTTCTTCCGGCGCCAAGGAGCAGGTCGAATAGACGATCACGCCGTTGACCTTGGCCGCCTTGACCGCGGAGATGAGCAGCTGTTCTTGTATGTTGGCAATCGTCTGCAGATATTCAGCGTTCCATGGCCGCCGCTGCAGCCGCTCGGTGTAAAAATTCAAACCTGAACACGGCGCATCCACCAGCACGCGGTCAAAGAACTCGGGCAACAACCGGCCGATCATCTGTCCCGGCAGATTAAGCAGCACATCGTTGGCCACCGCCGCCCGGCTGAGATTGGCCATCAAAGGTTCCATACGTTTAATAGACGAATCGTTCAGCAACAAGCGCCCCTGGTTGTTCATCAGCGCGGCGATCTGAATGGATTTGCCGCCGGGCGCCGCGGCAAGATCGAGCACGGTCTGTCCGGGCCGCGGATCGAGAGCCAGTGCGGGCAACTGCGACGAGATGCCCTGATAGCGAAACTCGCCCATAAAAAAGGAGAGTGTGTGGCTGAGCGGCAGGGGATCGGATGCGAGAATATAGCTCGCCGGATCCACTGGATGCGGCGTCCAGGTCATCCCCCATTGATGCAGTTTATTTGCGAAACGGTCACGATCGCTTTTAAACGCATTCACCGCCACGCACGGCGGCTCCGGCGCAGCGGCGAGAAAAGCGGGCAGCTCGTCGCCGAACACTGTTTTTAAATAAGCGATCAGTTCCACGGCGTTTGTTCTATTCGTTTTTTTGAAAAATACAAATATCCTCTGGCAATACAAATAAAAAAGTTTTATATTACAGACTGAATTTTTTTACAAGGAAGGTACTCATGACTTTTGACTGTATGACTTTTCCCTGCCAGGACGGCTGCTGCCGATTGGGGGTGCGTGCCACTGAGGAGGAAAAAAATCGTATCATCGACTCCGGCCTGGGGACCGAAGCGGATTTTGATCCTCATCCGATCGTTGAAGAGGACGGCGTCTATTATCACACCCAGGTGACCGAACGGGGATGCGTGTTTCTGCAGCCCGACCGCGGCTGCCGTCTGCATGAGAAAGGCGTCAAGCCGGAGATCTGCATCTATTTTCCTTTTGATCTGGAGGATGCGCAAGAGATGTATGAGGAGGGCGCCATGCCGTGCTTTCATCACCGGACGTTTGATCCGAGCACTGGACGCTGCACCTGGTAAGGTTTTACCAAGAAATTATTTCATGCCGGCCATGGGGCACGTTGCCGGAGAGGCACGTTGTCGCCGTTCTTCAGCCCGCTGCAGGCAAACCACAATTGAAAAGGTAAGAGTATGAGCGAGGAAGCGTTTGTCTTTGATTGTTTGAATTTTCCCTGTCACGACGTCTGTTGTTCTTACGGCGTGGACGTACGGCCGGAGGAGCGTGAACGCCTCATCCGGGACGGCTACGCCACCGCCGAGCATTTCACCGGCCCGACCGAGGAGGACGGAGAACTGTATTACCGCACCCGCGTCAATGGACACCGCTGCGTGTTCTTGAAGGAAAACGCGCGCGGCTGCCGTTTGCATGAGTTTGATGTCAAGCCGGAGGTTTGCAACGTGTTTCCACGCGATGAGGAAGAGGCCCGGGAGATGTATGAAGATGGAACCCTGCCCTGCTTTCCGCACATCACCTTTCCGGTGCCCAGCGCCGAGTCCAAATAGAGTGCTTGGGTTCAGGTGATCTGCTTTCTTTGCTCAAGGGCCTGCATCAGAGATCGCCAGGCCAGCATCGCGCATTTGACGCGCGAGGGGTACTCACAAACGCCCTGCAGGGCGTTCAACTCATCCAGCTCTTCATCCGACGCATGGTGACGGCAGGCGGCGCTGCAGGCAGTGTCGCTGTGCTCGTCCGCTTCCCTCTTTAGCATACGCTGAAACCGCTCGATCACCTGCCTGGCTTCGTCGATGGCAAGTCCTTTGATCTTTTCGGTCATCAACGAAGCGGACGCCTGACTGATGACGCAGCCATGGCCTTCAAAGGCCATGGCGGAAATTTTATCCTGATCAAAGCGCACAGTCAATAAAATCTCATCGCCGCAAAACGGGTTTTTCAGGTCCACAGACAGGTCCGCATTTTCCACCCGACCTTTGTTGCGCGGATGCTTGTAATGATCCAGCAGGATCTCCTGGTAAAGTTCATCTAGAGCCATTTTTTGAAATAGTCCTTCGCTTGATTCAGTGCGGCGGCCAACCGACGTACATCTTTTTCATCATTGTAGAGGTAGAAACTGGCACGCGCTGTGGCCGCCACATTGAGCCGTTTCATGACCAGCTGGCAGCAATGATGGCCGGAGCGCACCGCCACGCGTTCCTGATCAAGAAAAGTGGCCAGATCATGGGGATGGATGTTCTCCAGGTTGAACGACACCACCGGTCCGTGAGCATCCGGTGGGCCATAGACGCGGATGCCGGGGATGGCGCTGAGCTGCTGCATCGCCGCTTGGCCGAGCTGAAGATCGTGCGCCTCTATCGCCTCCATGCCGAGCTCGTCCAGATAATCCATGGCTGAGGCCAGGCCGAGGGCGCCGGCCAAATTCTGCGTGCCGGCCTCCAGTTTCCAGGGCAGGTCGTTCCAGGTGGTTTTCTGCTGTTCGACACGGCCGATCATGCTGCCGCCGAACAACAACGGATCCATCTCCTCCAGCAGCGAACGTCGGCCATATAATACGCCGATGCCCAAAGGGCCGAGCATTTTATGGCCTGAAAAAGCGATAAAGTCCGCGTCCAAGGCCTGCACATCCAGGCGAGAATGCGGGGCGCTCTGGGCTGCGTCGATCAGCACCAGGCTGCCGGCTCGATGCGCCGCTGCGATGATCTCCTCCACCGGATGAATGGCGCCCAGGCTGTTGGACATGTGCGCCACCGCCACCAGCCGGGTGCGCGGGGTCAGCAGCTGGTGGAATTGGTCCATGAGCAGCCGTCCCTGCTCGTCGAAGGCGACGAATTTCAACTGAGCGCCGGTGCTGTGGCACACCCGCTGCCACGGAACCAGGTTGCTGTGGTGCTCCATTTCACTGATCAGGACCTCATCGCCGGGACGAAGAAATTTGCCCGCCCAGCCGAATGCCGCCAGATTGATGGACTCGGTGGTGTTGCGGGTGAAGATGATCTCCTCGGTCGCGGCCGCGTTGATGAACCTGCGAACGCGTTCCCGCGCCGCCTCATAACGGAGCGTCGCACGCTCTGCCAACGCATAGCTGCTGCGATGGGCGTTGGCGTTCTCCTGCTCATAGAACCGATTCATGGCCGCCAACACGCTCCGCGGCTTTTGTGAAGTGGCGGCGCTGTCCAAATAAACCCAGCCGTCGTTCTCCGCCTGCTGAAAGATGGGAAAGTCACGGCGGATTTTAGTTACCTCAAGAGCCATAGCCGGCCTCTCCCGTTACGTTGATTCGAACCACGCCGTTCTCCACGGTCACCGGATACACGGTCACCGCCTCATACGCCGGCGGCGTCAGGGCTGCGCCGGACGCCAATTCGAACAGCGCGCCGTGGCTGGGACAGGCGATCTTGCCGGCGCTCACATAGCCATCGACCAGGGGACTGTCTTCATGGCTGCAGCGGTCCTCCAGCGCGTACACCCGTTCGCCCTGCCGCAGCACGAGGATTTTTTTTCCGAACACTCTTACCGAACGCGGTGTGTTTTCCACCAGTTCGGACAGGGGCATCAATGAAATCCAAGGCATCGTTCTTTCCTGTATGCAATTTACTTTGTCGACCCGCCTTACAACCAACCCAACTCCAGCCGGGCTTCTTCGCTCATACGATCCATACTCCAGGGGGGATCCCATACCAGCGTGACCGCCACGTCGTTCACACCGGTCATGGCGGTGACCGCTTTTTTAACCTGACTCGGCAGAATTTCCGCCACCGGACACAGCGGCGAGGTCAACGTCATGCGGATCGAGATGCGATCAGGATCATTTACATCGATGTCGTAGATCAAACCCAGATCGTAAATGTTGACTGGAATTTCGGGATCAAAGCAGAGGCGCACCGCATGAATGGTCTGATCCAGTCTCGTGGTTTCCTCTTTTTTCGTTTTCATCCCTGCTCCCGTTGCAAAAACGCTTGCACCCAGTTCTCCACCTGCCCGCGAAGAATGGGCGGGTCAATGCGGTCGACGATCTCGCCGGCAAAGGCTTGCACCAGCAAACCGACGGCGTCCTTGCGGCTCACCCCCCGGGTCTGCAGGTAAAAGAGCGCCTCTGGGTCCAGTTGACCGACCGTACCACCATGGGTGCAGCGCACATCATCGGCCAGAATCTCCAGCTGCGGCTGCGTATGCACGGTGGCGCGGTCGGAGAGGAGCAGGTTTTTATTCGATTGCAGTGCGTCGGTTTTTTGTGCGTCCGCCGACACCTTGATGCGGCCGTTGAACACCGCTCCGCCCTCGCCGGTCAGAATGCCTTTGTACAACTGACGGCTGCTGCCATGAGGCTGCTGGTGGTGGAGCAGCGTATGATGATCGATCCACTGTTCGCTTTGGACCAGGTACAATCCATCCAGCCCGGTCTCAACCCCGGCGCCGTCCAGGGTTACGGTCAGGTCGTTGCGCTCCAGACGGCTGCCGAAGGAAAGGGCATGACAGTGATAGCGGCTGTTGCGTTGTTGATGGACCGCTGTCCGGCTCACATGAAAAGCG
>JAKJDB010000893.1 GCA_022706175.1 Candidatus Zhuqueibacterota bacterium
CTGTTCCATCTCTTTTTCCGACATTTCTATCATTCCGCCGGCTAAATCCGAATTTCGGATCGGCGGAGTTCCAGGATAAACGCCCATTGACGGTTTCATGGTTTCATCCTTTCTTTTAAGCCTCTATGATACACCCCTTGTTTCATCGATAAAACGGAAAGCCGGGCTCAACAACGAATCCAACACCACTCCACCCTGCCCTTCTATTCGGCTCATTGTTGCCTGAAACTCTGCCGGCGTCATATGAAAACCGCGGGCAAAAGAACGCCGGAACAGGCGCATGCAGGGAAATCCGGCCATACGGCAGACCACATACGGATGTTCATGCCGGCCCAGCAGCAATGCCGCCCGCCGCAACCGCCGGCAATCGATGAATTGACTCGGCGTCATGCCGAACGCACGTTGCGTGAGCAGGCGCAATTGCAGCGGCGACAGATGCATCCATTCCGCCAGCGACTCCGCACCAAACATGGGATTGGACAGATGCTCTTCCACCAGGTTTTCCAACCAGCAGGCGTCGTTCATAGCCGACGGTTCCTCCGGATTCGGAAAACAGCGATGCACTAAACAATCGGCAGCCCCGGTTTAGGGCCACTGCTTGATTAAAATATTACCCGGGGCTGCCGAGACCATCTCCATCATGAGGCAGGCCGATGCTCTGGGAATGCCGTCACTCCTGTGCTTGTCAGCCAAGGATCTGTGGATATACGGCCGCCAGCTTTTCCATCTTGATCTCCCCTGCCCATTTTTTCCGCAAAATACCCCGGCCGTCAAAGAGGAACAGGGTCGGCTTGACCGAGCGGCCGAAATGGGCATTGAATACGGATTTTTCCATCACCGCCCAGGTCACGCGGCCGCAGGCGCTCAGATTCAGCCAGCGCACGGTGCCGTTGCAGAGATCGAATTGGTTGTCCATGGTCAGCAGATAAAAGCGATCGTACGGCAAGCGAAATAGATGCTCGTCCAGTTGATCCAGTTCATACAGACAATGCGGACAATGAACGCTGAACAGCAGCACCAGGGTCTGCCCGGCGGCCGATGGCCGCAGAGTGTCAGCGCCGGTGCAGGTGCGGCAGCTGACCGGTTTCAGGCTGGAACCGATGGGCAGCACCGCCGGCTGCAGCGCGCGGATCAGCAGAAAACCGAATCCGGCCAACAGCAGGCCGGCGGCCAAGAGCACAAAGCCGTAGCGGGCATTCAGCTTGCTCATACACTCCTCAGGGTTTCATCCATACAGCCTGGCGAAATAGAGCGCCAGAATCCAATGCATGATGATGACCATCATCCACATTAAAAAAACCACCAGTCCGGCGTCCAGCTTTTTCAATCTTTTCGTCCGAATCAACCCGGCGTACGCCAGGCCCAGAAAGCCGATTTCAAACAGATTGAAATGGCTTAAAAAAGCCAGGGCGCCGCGGGCCTCCGGATCGAGGGCCACCAAGCTAGCCAGAGAAAGCGGCATCCAGCTCAGATCCTGCAGCGTCACCATGGTAGAAGGGATGGAAAGCAGATAGAGCAGG
>JAKJDB010000894.1 GCA_022706175.1 Candidatus Zhuqueibacterota bacterium
GCCCGGTGCGCGTGCAGATTTTCAATATCATGGGGCAATTGGTGCGTACGCTGGTCAACGCCTCGCAATCGGCCGGCCGTTACGACGTGCTTTGGGACGGGCGTGATATGAGCAATCAACCGGTGCCTTCCGGCACCTATCTGTGCATGCTGGAAGCCGGCAGTTACCGTACTTTTATTAAAATGACGATGGCCAAATAAGACGCACACCCTTTCTCAATGAGGTTAGTCATGAAGACACTTTCGAACATCTTCTGGACATTGGTCGTGCTGTCGATCGGGATGGTATGGACCTCCTGTTCAGTTCAACCGCACAATCGTCCGGCTGATGAGGGCCGCAACAAGGCGGTCATCGATCTGCAAAAGGCCAACAACGGCAAAACCGATGAACTCAGTTCCACGAAACGGACCCGGATTGCAGCGGCGACGAAGAAAAACAGCAGAAAAAGAACCAGCGTGATCAAAAAAGCCTCTGCCGCACCACCGGCGGTCAAGACGGAGACCGAAACGCGGATCGCGGATGCGGGCCCCAATGCCGCCGCGAACGAGAGCGAAAGCCAGACCGAAACCGTCGTGCGTGAAACCCGCGTGCGCGAAGCTGAACCTATGCCTGAAACCCAGGTACGCGAAGCCGAACCTGTGCGTGCGACCACCGAAGTGGTGCGCCTGTCCGAACGGATGGGGCCGGAGCGAAGCAGCGAATATCTACTCGGTTTTGGCGATGTCATCGAAGTGAAATTTTTCAACACTCCGGAATACAATGAGACGATCGCCGTCCGTCCGGACGGCTACATCTCTCTCCAGCGACTGGGCGATGTTTATGTCGCCGGCAAGAGCACTACGGAACTGGACGAAGAGATCACCCGCGGCTATGGCGAGGTGTTGCAGAATCCGGACATCACCATTCTGGTGCGCCAGTTCGGCGGCCAGCAGTGCTATGTGATGGGCGAGGTGGAGCGGCCGGGCTTGATCTCTATGGCCAAAGGCATGACGCTCATGCGCGCCATCGCCGCTGCCGGCGGTCCGAAAAAGACGGCCAAAATGAGCAGCGTCATCCTGATCCGTTCAGAGGATTTAAAGAAAGCCGAAGCCACGCGCAGGGATCTGTCCTTTGGCCATCTTTCCAACCATATGGAGGCCGATCTGGCCGTTCATCCCTATGATGTGATCTATGTTCCTAAAACCTTTGTCGCCAACGTCGGCGCCTTTATGTCGCAGATCTATGATATCGTCATTCCGCCCTTTGACGCCTGGGCGCGCTATGAGTTCTGGTATAAGAATTAATAAAAGTTCGGCGATACGGTTCGCTTATTCAATTCACAGGAGTACGGTATGATCCCCTATAGCCATCAAGACAGCCCTATGTCGCCGCAGAGTTTTCTGTCGGTGGTGTCCAAGCGCAGCGGGCTGATTCTGATCGTTTTTCTGCTGATCGTCCTGACCGTGGCCCTGGCTGTTTTCATAGTGCCCTCCACCTATCGGGCCAGCGCCAAGGTCATGATCAATTACCAGGTCGC
>JAKJDB010000895.1 GCA_022706175.1 Candidatus Zhuqueibacterota bacterium
CGTGGCGCCGGAGTAGATATATCCGGCATGAGGCACGACCAGTCCCATGACCGCGGCGCCGTCATCCACTCTCTCCGCCTGATCGATCAGAGCGCGCACCTGACGCCGCAGTTCCTCCGGCTGGTCAGGATAAAATTGTCCGGCGACAACCGGCTGCCGTACGCCCTTATGGCGAAACTGTGCGCTCAGCGGTAAGGCGAAGAGCAGAGAGACCAGCAGGGCTATGGTCCTTCGCCGTTTGTTCTGTTTCAGCACGCAGCATACAGGCCGTTGAACCGGCGCGAAGCGTTCGACGCGGCGCATCCTGTCTGTACGGCCACAGGCAGGGGCAGTGTTGCCTGACACATCGCTCTCCTTGTTGAAAACCAGATTATTCCCAGACGCCGGCCAAAAGAGCACGGCAATCCGGGCAGCGTCCATTTTGAATTCGATTTTCTAAAATCGTATAGCCGAATCGATGGATCACTCTTTTGTGGCAGTTGGGACAATAGGTGCTCTCGCCTTCATCGCCGGGAATATTGCCGGTGTAGACGTAGTGAAGACCGACGTCCAGTCCGATCTCTCTCGCCATGGTCAGGGTCGTCAGCGGGGTTGCCGGCACATTGGCCAACCGATACATCGGATGAAAGCGAGTGAAATGCACCGGCACCTCGGGGCCCAACTCGGCCGCGATCCAGCGGCACATTCCGGTCAACTCATTGCGATCGTCATTTTGACCGGGGATCACCAGATAAACGATCTCGGTCCACATGTTTTCTTTGCGCAGCAGCACCAACGTGTCCAGCACCGGCCGGAGTTGACCCGAGACCAGCTCTTTGTAAAAACGCTCGGTAAACGCTTTGAGATCGATCTTGACCGCGTGCAGCACTTTACAGAGATCCCGCATGGGCTGCGGCTCGATGTAACCGTTGCTGATCATCACGCTGCGCACGTCGAGGGAACGGCCCTGGTCGGCTACGTCATGCATGTATTCGGTGAAAACAACCGGTTCATTATAGGTGTAAGCGATGACGGGACACGATTGATCTTTCGCCAGCCGGGCGAGCCGGGGCGGCGGCAGGTAAGTGGCGGGGATCTGCTCCGGCCGGGACTGGGAGATCTCCCAGTTCTGGCAGAATTTGCAAAAAACATTGCAGCCGGCGGTGGCGATGGAAAAAGCGCGGCTGGAAGGCAAAAAATGGAACAACGGCTTTTTTTCAATGGGATCGATGTGGGCGCTGACCACCTGACCATACACCAGTGAGTAATAGACGCCGCCGCGGTTTTCGCGTGCGCCGCAATAGCCGCGCTCCAGATCGTCGATCACGCAACGGCGCGGACAGAGCAGACAGCGGATCTTGCGATGCGGCAGCTTTTCATAATAACGCGCTTCCACCGAAGGCTCGTCAGCCCCGGCCGGCCACGCCAGGGCGCACAGGGCACAGCCGGTTTGCCGGATAAAGTGTCTCCGGGTCGTCATCTCTTGTTTCCTGCTCAACGGTTCACCCACCTGGACTCCTCTGCCGCTGAACTAG
>JAKJDB010000896.1 GCA_022706175.1 Candidatus Zhuqueibacterota bacterium
CGTCCGCAAAACCGCTGCAAGCCGTGATCACATCCGGGACAGAACACTATACTCTGCCCGCTGTTCCGGCGTCGGCCATGAAGCCGTGGACGGTTTACCTGGTTCAGCATGTCCATACCGATATCGGCTACACCCGTCCGCAGACGGAGATTTTGCCGGAACACCTGCGCTACATCGATTATGCGCTGGACTTTTGCGATCTCACCGACTCTTATCCGGAGGACAGCAAGTTCCGCTGGACCTGCGAAACCTCCTGGGCGGTGCGCGAGTACCTCGCCTGCCGGCCGCAAAAGCAGATCGATCGTCTGAAACAGCGTATTGCCGAAGGACGCATCGAAGTGACCGGCATGTTCCTCAACATGTCCGACATCGCCGATGAAGCCACTCTGGCTGCGTCGCTGCAGCCGCTGGAAGAATGCCGCCGAGTGCTGCAAGCGCCCATCGTGACCGCCATGCAAAACGATGTCAATGGGCTGGCCTGGTGTCTGGCGGACTATTTTCACGAGGCGGGAATTCGTTATGTCTCCATGGGCATCAACAAAACCCGCTCGCTGCTGCCTTTTGACCGTCCGACTGCATTCTGGTGGGAATCCCCTTGCGGAAAAAGAGTGCTGGCCTGGAGGCCGGACCATTATCATACCGGCAATAACTTCGAAATCCATCAAGGCAGAATCGATCTCTTTGAACCGCTGCTGTTGGAGTATCTGCAGTCGCTGGAGGAGAGCGGCTATCCGTTCGATCGCATCGCCGTGCAGTATTCCGGCTATCGCACCGACAACTCACCGCCGGCTATGATCGAGTGCGATTTGGTCAAAGCCTGGAACGAAAAATACATCTCTCCGAAACTGCGCATCGCCACAGCCCGCGAATTCCTCGATTATGTCGCCGCTCATCACAGCGATCAGCTGCCGGTGCATCGGCAGGCCTGGCCCGATTGGTGGACCGATGGGTTCGGCTCAGCGGCGCGTGAGACCGCTGCCGCCCGGCAGATGCAGATCGCCATGCAGGTCAACCAGGGTTTGCTGACCATGGCGCGGCTGCAGGATCTGGCGCTGCCTGCGGGCATCGATGACCACATCCGGCTGGCCATGGACGCCCTGTTGTTCTACGATGAGCACACCTTCGGCGCCGCCGAGAGCATCAGCGACCCGCTGGCGGAGAACACCATGATCCAGTGGGGCGAAAAATCCTCCTACGCATGGGAGGGCGTCAAGCGAACCACCATGCTGCGCGAGGAGTGCATGGGGTTGCTGCAGAATCTGATCCCACGCAGCCAGGCGCCGACAATAGCAGTGTTCAACACTTTGAACTGGCCGCGCTCAGGCCTGATTGAAACTTTTATCGACAACGAAATGCTGCAGGCTGATAAAAGCTTCCGCATCATCGATGCAGAGACAGGTGAAAGCGTGGCGGCGCAGAAATTGGCCAGCCGCCAGGAAGGCGCCTATTGGGCGTTGTGGGCCAAAGAGGTGCCGGCGCTGGGATTTAAATGCTACCGCATTCTTTCT
>JAKJDB010000897.1 GCA_022706175.1 Candidatus Zhuqueibacterota bacterium
CGCTCAATCTGAAGGACATCGACCTCGAAAGCCGGACCATCCGCGTCTTCGGCAAAGGCCGCAAGGAGCGCCTGGTGCCCATCGGTCAGACGGCTCTGTATTGGTGCCGCCGTTACCTGCAGGAGGCCAGGCCCAGACTGGCTGGACTGGGGCTTAGCCGGGATATTCTGTTTTTAAACCGGAGCGGGAAAAAGCTCAGCCGCCAGTCGGTGTGGAATCTGATCCAGAAATATGTGCTGGCAGCAGGCCTTACTAAACCGGTGGGTCCGCATACTTTTCGGCACAGCTTTGCCACCCATCTCATTGAAGGCGGCGCGGATTTGCGCGCCATTCAAGAGATGCTGGGCCATGCGGACATCGCCACTACTCAGATCTATACCCATCTGGATCGTGAATACCTCAAAGAGGTCTATCATACCTTCCATCCATTGGAAGCACACGGCAGAGAGGGGAATCGAACGAGGAAACCATCGACGGACCGGCAGCCCTCCGCCTGAATGAACGGGATGACCTAGTGCGCATTTACCTATATGATCAAATTGTTTCCACCAACGACACCCTGAAAGAAATGGCTTTGGCCGGGGAACCCGAGGGCAGTGTTGTGCTCGCCAAGAGCCAAACCAGAGGCCGCGGGCGATACGGCCGTTCGTGGATATCCAAGCCGGGCAAAGGACTTTATTTTTCTCTGCTTTTACGGCCAGCAACCGTGGACATCCAGCCGGGTCTGCTATCGCTTCTTGCCAGCCTGGCGATGGTCTACGCACTGAAATCAGAGCAGGGGGTGAGCGCACAGATCAAGTGGCCTAATGATGTGATGGTGGATAAAGCCAAGATCGCTGGTGTGCTGGTGGAAACCCTGTATCAGGAGCATCGTTTGGCCCATGCCATCGTGGGAATTGGGCTGAATCTGCTGGATGCCGGCGTGGAACTGGACGGCCGATTTTACAAGGCCACCTCACTTGAGCGTCAGACAAGAAAAAAAATAGATCCTGACCGGCTGCTGCAGCAGATCCTGGAGGAGATCATGAAGGAATATCGGCTGCTCCATGATCCGCTCCGGCGACAACGGTTGTGCAAAAAATGGTGCCGTCATTGTCTGCATCTCAACCGGCCGGTGAAGGTCATAGGCCCTAATGAAACCATTTCCGGTGTGTTCCGGGATGTGGATGTCGCCGGTTCAGCGCTGATTGAACAGAACACGGGAGAGATCGCGGTCGTCAGTGCCGGCGAGTTTTCCCTGCAGGAGGAGATATGCTTTTAGCCATCGATGTAGGTAACACGCAGATCACAGCGGGCTTGTTCCAAAAACAAAAGCTGGCGGCACACTGGCGACTTTCAAGCAATCGGGACCGGACTGAGGATGAAACCTGGACTCTGATGCAGGCCATCTGCCAGGCCAACGGCTTTGGCATGGAACAAACCACTGGTATAATCATCTCTTCCGTAGTCCCGGATATGACTTCCAGCCTGCATAAAATGGCCACCAAATATCTCAACCTGGAGCCG
>JAKJDB010000898.1 GCA_022706175.1 Candidatus Zhuqueibacterota bacterium
AGCAGCACAGCGCCTTCGGCAGCCGCCCGGCGCGCCAGCGCGTGGTGCGCGTCACGGTCATAGATGACATCCTTTTCCAATGCTTTTTGGGCGCGCGCAGCCAATTCGAGCACCCGCCGGACGCTGCGGTTGAGCGCTTGTTCATCCAGTTTGCCGGCTCTGACCGCGTCGATGATCAGCTTGCCATTGCCGTTCGGCACGCCCGGCATCTCAAGGTCCAGCCCCGCCCGCAGACCGGCCGCGCGGTCGTTGGCCGCGCCCCAATCCGAGACCACCAGCCCCGTGAAGTCCCACTCCCCGCGCAGGATGTCCTCCAGCAGACCGGGGTGTTCGGCGCAGTAATCGCCGTTGAGGCGGTTATAGGCCGCCATCACGGTCCAGGGCTGCGCGCCGCGCACGGCAATCTCAAACCCACGCAGATAGATCTCGCGCAGGGCGCGTTCATCCAGGACGGCGTCGATGGTCAGGCGGCGCGTTTCCTGGTTGTTGGCCGCGAAATGCTTCAGCGAGGCGCCAACCCCCCGGCGCTGCGTGCCTTCGATCCAGCAGCGCGCCATCTCGCCCGACAGATAAGGGTCCTCGGAAAAATACTCGAAATTACGTCCGCACAGCGGCGAGCGTTTGATGTTGGCGCCCGGGCCGAGCACCACGCTGACCTTTTCCTCCAGTGCTTCCTCGGCGATGGCGCTGCCCACCTCAGCCAGCAGGCCGCGGTCCCATGAGGAAGCCAGGCAGGCAGCCGTGGGAAAACAGGTGGCGGGGATGTTGTTGGAGAGCCCCGCGCCGCTGCTGCCGGCTTCCTTGCGCAGTCCGTGCGGGCCGTCGGTCATCATGATGGCGGGGATGCCCAGCCGCGGGATGGCGCGGGTGTGCCAGAAATCCTGGCCGGAGAGCAATGACGCTTTCTCCTCCAGTGTCAGTTCCTTGAGCAGTTGATCAATATTCATCGGCAAATATCCAAATCGTAGATGGTTTTAATGAATTTCAGAAGGGGAGTTGGAAGCATTCCCCTTTTATCCTATCAGGTTTTTCCCTCAAGGAATGCCGATGTTTTTGGATTCACCCAAAGCTAAAAAATCACTAGAACCAGCGCCTGACAAAGATCATTGCCATCAACGAAAAGAAAACCGGCAGGATGAACGCGCCGCCGCAGGGCAGACCGCGGCGCCTTCCGCTTTCTTCATTCTCCTGAGCATTGTTTTCCTGGCTGCCTGATGGGTCAGCCGCAGCGGGCGCGGCATCGGGCAGCCCTCCGTCAGACAGGGACAGGTCATCAATGTACAGTGTTCCGGTGTTGGGCGTGTCCGGGTAGGTGCTTGCGCCGAAAGCCAGGCCGAGGATCTCTGCGGGTTTGGCAAAGGGTTCGCCCGCGTTTTCCTCCCAGCTTACGCGGTGAAAATCAGACCATGCCAGCGTGACCGGGATCCATCCTTCAGCACTTTCAGCCGGCGCTTCAAGGGTGAACAGGTAAGACTCCATGGCCTCCGGAGTGCCGGCATACACA
>JAKJDB010000108.1 GCA_022706175.1 Candidatus Zhuqueibacterota bacterium
GGTATCGAGGAATAGACCGCCACGAGAAATTTCTAAGGCATCCAGTTCCGCCACCGCGTGGGCGTAATGTTCCATATAATGAACCCCGGCCGGAAAGGTCGGCGTGATGCGAAACTGCCATGGCCACCAGAACCCATCTGCCGGATATTCGGAACGGGCATGGGTGATGCGCTCCACCGGTATGGACCAGGACTCGGCAAACCGCTTTTGCCACTCATCGCCTTGCGCACAAGGAAAAGAGACATACTTGCCCCAAGCTTCGACCCAGCTGTCAAAGATCCAAGCTGCCGGCAGAATCGCTTCCCTGAGCGAAGAAAGAGTCACGTCATCGAGAAAATCATGATCTCGAAACATGCACAGTTTTTCCAATTTGGCGTTGACGCCATCCGTGCCCCAGCCATCGCGATCGCGCGATGGCACAAACACATATTCAATGACCAGACCGGGAATGTGCTCCAGCATGTTTATGTCAATTCCGCCATCGCGATACAATTGATAGGTGTTTTTACGAGCATAAAGCTGAAATTCAGGGCAATTGGGAAGACCCAGCAGCTGAGAGACCGTGGTTTCTGTCCATAAATTTACCGTCAATGTGAGTCTTGGTTCAACGCTTTGGGCCGCTTGACACATCGACTGAAAAAATTCCGCAATTTTTCGACAGCGCCAATCCAGCCATTGCTCGCGGTCGTTTTTCATCAAATAGTCGTAGCGCTGCGAAAAGCGATCGTGCGCTTTAATACTCACCGGAATAGTCACACCGGTTTCGCGCGCATACAGATCGATGGTGTAATCGTCATAGCCGATCTCCGGCGTGGCGAACCACCAGATGGTGGCGTGCCAGACGTTCAGCGCCAGACCGTTAAACGCCGGCGAGCGGCCATACTTTTGCGCGATTTCCCGCAGGACCGCCAACACCGCTCTTTGCACAGTCGGATGCAGCGGATTGAACATGGGGCCCTTGGAACAGGTACCTTGCCGTTCGCCATAGGCCCACTGTTTTGGCCTGGCAAAAGGGTCCATGGATTCGTTACGCACGTTATACGGCGCGGTCCAGTCCTGCACGCCGTCCTGCACCTTGTTGTCCGCTCGCATATTGTTATACGTTTCCTGGCCGGCCTGGATAGCGGCGAGATCGATATTCATATTTTGCATCAGGCTGCCCAGCCGCAGCAGCGTCATCGACATTTTGAATTGCAGGTTCTCCTTTTCGAACCGCTGCAGCAACGGCGTGACCCAATCAACGGGTGCCGGAGTGCTCAACGCATACATTTTGCGATCCGGCGCCACCACGGATCCCAAATCCTGGCAAGGTTCGATCTGCGACGGGTAATGGGGACCATGATACCAGATGAGCGGATAGACTAGCATATTCTGACCGCTGTAATGCAGGTACTGGATCAACCGCTCCTGCCACTCCTGCGAGGTCATGGCGCCCAGGCTCATGCCTTTGCCGCACGGATCTTCGAACTGCACGCCCATGCATCGACGCGGTGTGGAACCGTTGATATTTTGCAGCGCCAAAGGCGGCAGATCCTCCAGTTCGAACACCTCAAAATCCGCTACCGCAGCCGGCTCGCCGTCGCTCCAGGTCATGAACACAATGCTGGCCTCGTGCCAGCGTGGCCAGAATATGTGGCGAATTTCCAGCATCCGACCGCTGAGCGGCTGATTGAATCCGGTAAACACGCCCTGGGTGAGATCATAGCAGGTGCCGTCCATCATGCACATGAATCGTCGTTTATCATCCGGATAACGGACCACTGCCAGGTGCGGTTTGCCGGGATGGTCGACGTGAAAGCGATAGCCAAATCGGGATAACGGCTTGCCTTCAGCTTCCCTGTACCTGCCCAGCGCTGAGTTCACCACCCGAACATCACCGTGCTGGAAAGTATTCTCGGTCTGAATGGTTTGTGCACAATTGATGTGACAGATTTTTTTCAGGATATGGTCCTGACCATGCGACCCTTGCGTAAGCGCGGCAGTAAGCAGGAAAACGGCGAGCCGAACGATACGGTGAAGATAAAAGTGGCTTTTCATGGAACGCGGTTCCTCATGAGGTGTTGGCGCTATCTGGCCATGATGTTTTGGATCAGGCTGATATGAACAACGAGTAAGGAACTTTGATGTTGTTGGAGGCCAAAAAAAATCGAGGAACTGATCCTCTGTCAAACGCCTGATACCCGGCCATTTCACCATTTTCGAAGCGCCGAGCCATATCCAGCCCCCTCACCGCATCTATACTACTGCCGCGAAATTAGCCAATCTGCCTTTGAGAATCAAGTAAAATCTAATAAAAGCAATTAAATAGACCATTTCGCGGCAGGATCAACTCGCGCAGAAATCAAAAACGGACTCTAAATGCAGACGCGATCAAAATAGTCATAATCATAAGTCGGCTCACCTTCTCCATCACTCATAGCCTCAAGAGCGACCGGCGCCCTTTTCTTGTGCATGCCGCGTTCACGATCGCGTGTATATGGCTGTGCCAGCCCATCAGATCGCCAAACGTCTGAATCGCCCCCACATAACCGGGCGCCCCCTCTCGCGCTCAAGCCTGGCGCAGCCCATCCCGGTTCGTCTCATATGTCAGCCGGTAGAGCTTGCCCAGCAAACGGCGGTTGTAACGAAAGAAAATGCGCAACCGCTTCGTATTGATAATACATCAGAACCTGAGAGATACCTGAGGAAGAACTCCGCCAGCCGGATGCCCAGTAACAGCGCCCGCTTCTGATCGCAGGACGGACAACAGCAGCGGTGCCCGCTACGAAAACGCCACGAAAAACTCCTTGCCGCAATCCTTTGGCAAGCTCAGGACAGGTTCCGGACAGCGCACGCGTGCAAATCCCTCCCGCAGATCTCCACACTTTATATACCTGTCGATCGCAGTACGGATGACCAGACGCTAATACCCATATTTCAGCTGAAACCGTTCCTCGTAAACCCGCTCGAACGCGTCAAAATGGTCTCGCACCAGTCTATGAAAGGGCGAAGCCTCCGGATTGCGGGGTCGGTACATTTTCACCGCAGCTGCACACGCCATCCCTTGACCTTTAATAAACTGACCAATCAAGGATATAGCGTATGTTACAGAATCATTTAATTAATCCTTCTTTAATTTTTGCACAAATTGATTTCGCAGAGACATAGCCTGTTTACTGTTTACAGGCTTTTTATTAATTTTAATTGTTTTTCGAGACTCTGTTGGCTATTTTATTGCAAATTAGAAGCGACAAGGGCGCCCGGCTTTGCCCTGACGCCCTAAAATGCGAGAGCAGCAAAATCATATCAGACACAAGTCACATTTTTTCGCATTCTGACGGATGCTTCTCGGCGATGGTAAAAATGAAAATCCAATCACAAGGAATAGCAATGATGAAGGACCTATTCTCTAGACGCCAGGCGGTGGCAGGAATGGGAGCGGTGATTTTCTGCGCCGGGGTCGCCACGCACGCGGAAAAACCAAAAGGCAACGCTAAGCGCGAATCGGACGCCGATTTGCCGCGGCTTGCGGAACATGGCTTTTGGGACTACACCACGCCGTATACCGGCGGCATGGAAAAATTCGCCCGCGATGACTACATGCGGCTGTTGGATGACATGGCCGACGCCCGGATGAACAGCCTTATGATTTGCGTCAAATGGCTCACGACGGGATACCGCTCGCGTCTGCCGTTTCTTGATCAGCTCGAAGGCAATATCATGATCGAGTCGGACAACCGCTTGCTGCATCAAGTGATCGAGGCTGCCGCCGCACGGTCGATTCGGGTCTGGCTGGGAGCCGTCGTCAGTATTCACGTGGTAGCCGAATACGGCGGCCGGCCCTATCAGATACACGACCGGCTTCCCGGGAATATGCCTATCGTCCCGTTTGGAATGTACGATCCGGACATGCCGGAATTCACCGAGCGGGCCGTCGCCATTGCCGAAGAATTGGTCGAGCTGTTCCCCGGCATCCACGGCCTCGAAATCGAATTGGAATTCTGCGGGCGCGAGTCGCCGCACCGAATCGCCCCCTATGAAGCCTGGGCGCGGGAGACCGGCCGCAAACCGTTCGCGGAATTGGGGCATCCCTTCAACCCGCGCGTCTTCGACGTGCCCGAGTGGCGCGATTACACCACCCACCGGCGTATCGAGGTGCTTCACGCCATCGAGTCTGCGGTCCGCTCAAAGGGATTCAAGGGGAACCTGGCGACCATCTTTGAAAACTCGGCCATTCAATACGCCGTGGGAATGGAGGTGAACCTGCGGATGTTCCGCCAGCAGTGTCCGAACTGGATCGGCATCACCTACGAGCATGACAAATGGAATCACCGCTATGCGAATATGGACCTGAACGTAGCCACGCCGAAGGAACTTGGCATCACCGTGTATAACCTTCCGCGCGGGGTCATGACCTGGTGCGACCAGTGGCCCATGCCGATGTCCATCGAGGAACACTGGCGGATGGACATAGAAGACATCCGACTCTTCCGGCCTGATGGTGTATGGTGGTTCGGCGCGGGGACGAAGAGCGAGGGCGCACACGCGAGCCTCAGCCGCCTGCGCGAAATGGGTTTCACGTCCGGAGAGGCCGCGCGTCGCGCCCTTTTGACCCTCCTTGCAAAAGCACGGTAGCCCACTTTTCGTTCTATGTTAGTACCCCAGCGTAAATTTTACATGCGCCGATTCTGATATTTTTTTCGTCACCAACTCCCGCTTTTAAATTAAAAAGACGGGGTGTTATCGGAGACAGGTTAATGGTTGGGGAAGAACAAGCCGCGCGTGGTCGGAACCAGCAAGCATGCTTTTTCATGGCGCACGAGTTTCAATCAGAGCAAAAAGAGCAACAAGGCAGGCGAGAACAACGAGGTGGGCTGGGCGACTGGTCGCCAGGATGAACTTGAATTTTTATCCCAGTAAATCTGGAATAGAGCTGAACAGCACGTTAAGATAATTAATCTGTAACCTTGTGGCATATTTATTTTTGTGGTTAAACTACTAGCATAGTAATGGCGGTTGCGGTCATCAATCAAGGCTTTTATTAAAAAAAACGCCCGGGACTGTCACGCCCCGGGCGATTGCCAAAGAACAAGCGGCAGAAGCCAAGCCAGGTCGGCTTTGGGCTTTATCCGTTCAATGCATCCAAAATTTCCTGGATCTCTTCCTGGCAACCCCCGCAGCCCGTGCCGGCGGTTGTCGCCTCGCCGACCTCTTCCACGGTTTTCAATCCCTTTTCCTTGATCGCCTTGATGATCTCCGCTCTGGAAATCTCGTTGCAGTTGCATACGATGTCGTCGTTCGCCATCATGCTTCCTTTCAGTTGAGTCCGAATATTTTCAGATCCTGTTCAACCGTGGTGTTGGCCTGCACGCCGAATTTTTCCTGCACCAGATTCAAAAGCTTCGGGGTCAGGAATCCCGGCAACGTCGGGCCGATATGCGTATTCTTGATGCCGAGATAGAGCAAAGCCAGATGAACGATGATCGCCTTCTGTTCATACCAGGCGATGTTAAAGACGATCGGCAGCTGGTTGATATCGTCCAGATGCAAAACCTCTTTCAGCTTTAAAGCGACCAGGGCCCAGGAATAGGAATCGTTGCATTGGCCTGCGTCCAGCACCCGCGGAATGCCGCCGATATCGCCGAGGTTCAATTTGTTGTAGCGATACTTGGCGCACCCCGAGGTCAGGATGACCGTGTCCGGTGGCAGCGCCTGGGCAAATTCCGTATAGTATTCGCGGCCCTTTTGCCGTCCGTCGCATCCGGACATCACTACGAGTTTTTTGATGGCTCCGGACTGGATCGCCGCAAGGACTTTATCCGCCAGGGCCAAAACCTGCTCGTGAGCGAAACCGATGGGGATTTCACCCTTTTCGATCTCTGCGGGGGGCAAACACTTTTTCGCCTGCGCGATGATTTCGCTAAAATCCTTTTGCCCATTGGCCAATTTTTTATCGATGTATTTCCAGCCCGGCATACCTGCAGCGCCGGTGGTGTACACCCGATCGCTGTAGGTCGTGGTTTTTCGCGGCGGGACCAGACAGTTGGTGGTGAACAGAATCGGGCCGTTAAAGCTTTCAAATTCGTCAAGCTGCCGGTGCCAGGCGTTGCCATAGTTGCCCGCCAGATGGGCGTATTTCTTGAACGCCGGATAGGCATGGGCAGGCAACATCTCGGAATGGGTGTACACGTCCACGCCCTGGCCTTCCGTCTGCTGCAGCAGTTCCTGCAAATCCTTCAGATCGTGCCCGCTGACCAGAATGCCCGGGCACTTCCTGACTCCGATCTTCACCTGCGTGATCTGGGGATGGCCGAACGCAGCGGTGTTCGCGCTGTCAAGCAGGGCCATCACCTTGACGCCGTATTCGCCGGTCCGTACCAGCCAATCCAACAACGTCGCCTCATCTGCAGGACTGCCGATCATGACCAAGGCTTTTTGCATGAAATCATAGATCTCCGCCTGTTCATACCCCAGATTAAAGGCGTGCTCCGCATAAGCCGCCGTACCCTTGAGGCCGTACAAGACATACTGCTTGAGAGCACGAATATTTTCATCAGCGTCAAAAGCCAGTGTGCCGACCGTTTCTGCCTTAGCTGAAAACTCGGCCTCGGTGGAAGCGTTCCAATGGAGCGCATCCTGTTTTCCGCTGACAGGATACAGACTTTTCAGATCATCGCGCAGCTTGAGACAATCCTTGGCCGCCTGAAGGATGGCCTGGTCATCAAAGTTGGCGTTGGTGATGGTGATGAATAGACAGTTGGTGATGTGCTTGTCCGCTGCGTTCGTATCCGCTCCCTTGGACCTGGCCTCCAGTGCGGCCAAGGAAAGCCCTTGGCAGGCGTAGATCAACAAATCCTGCAGATTGGCGGTAGCCGGCTTTTTTCCGCACACCCCATTGAGGGTACAACCCATATTCTTTGCCGTCTCTTGGCATTGATTGCAAAACATTCCCATGGTGCCTCCTTGAGTAAAAAATGTCGACCGACATCGGCGCCTAAACCGTTCCGGTACAGCATGATGAATACTATGTCATTCAGTTATCTCTGAATCTTGATCGGCCTTCAATGTACGCTCTACGGCGCTTAAAATCAACGATTTCTTCAGCCGCAGCGGCGCATCCATGCGCTATACAGTCTATAGCTTTCCACGGTGAGAGACGGCGCGGCGCAACGGCGGTCGGACACGATGATGATAGGGATCTTGGCTTTCCAACTGGCCATGATACAGCTCGATCAGTCGCAGCAGAGCGCTTTCAGCCGCGGGACTTGCCAATCCGCTGCCGGCAAAACGCTCCTGGTCCAGTATGGCGCGCAACCGCACGATCTCCCATCGCCAGTTGTTTCGCACCCACTGTGGAAAACGGTGATGCAAGGCCTCAGCCGTAGCAGCCGCCTGCCGCACGGCATCGGTATCCACCGGCTGTTTCAGCTGCGCGGCTGTTGCCGTGCTCTCGAAGACATCGATAAGGTTCATAACTTCACTGGTAACGCCTGCGCCGAACTCATAGGCGATATATTCCTCCAGAGTGGCTCGGCTGGATTGATCC
>JAKJDB010000899.1 GCA_022706175.1 Candidatus Zhuqueibacterota bacterium
GCCTTCGCCCTTGCGCTGCTGCTGCCAAGACAGCTCGATGCGAAAATCCCGCAACGGCTGCCAGCCCAGCTGTAGAAAGAGGCCGTCGGCGTTGGGGCCCAACCAGTGGCCGATAAGCTGATTAAAGTGGCTATAGATGTTGATGGAATCATAATGGGAGTATACATACGGCTCCACCCGCGCATATTCGATGCGTAGATCAGTGTCGGCGATGCGCAGCGGATTGATGAGTTGGCCGCCGAGGAGAAAAGCGAACTTGTTGCCAAAGTAGCGGGTCAGGCTTTCCGTGCTGGTCATGTCGTCGATGAAATATTCGCCATAAAGTCTCAGGCCGGACCACGGCGTATAGGTCAGGTCCAGGCTTATGGTCTTGTTGTCTTTATCGCCGAGGTGATGCTGCGCGATGTGGATGGGCATGATGGGATTGAGATAGGCGAATTGCACATCGCGTCCGCCATAGACCACGGTCTCGGTGGCGCCGAAGTACAGGCCGGGCTTGACCATGAAATCCAACCGGTGGCCTGCCAGGTACTTGCTCCCCAGGTTGCTGTGCAAAAAGGCGTGCACATAGCTGAAGGAAAAGCGGTGAAAAAAAGCGTTGAGCCGGATCAGCTCGGCAGCCGGTGAATTCCCGGAAAGGGAAAGGCCGCCGTGAAAACCCGGCCCCCAGGCGATCTCATCCCGCCCGGCCTGAATGCGGAACCATGTGTTCTGCCAGGTCCAATAGGCCAGCGCCTGATCTCGATAGACGTTGGAACCGGCGATCACCACCGGCGCGCCTTGGGAGGGATCGAAATGTTCTTCCACCTTCTGGTCGCCGCGCGTCAAGGTGTTGCGCGCATCCAGGTAAAAGCCCACGGTCTGCTCCAGGTTGCCCCGAAGGATAGCGCCGCCGGTGGTCTCCGAGATCAGCGCATCCGGCTGATACTGGTGGCCGCGATTGGAGAGGATCGTTTGCTTGCCGTGCAGGTCGATATGAATCCGACTGGTTTTTTCCCGCCAGGTCAGCAGGTGGCGTTCCGGGCTGCGCTCCGCCGCATCGGGATTCCATTCGTCAAAAAAATCGTCCTGCAGCTGATCGAGCATTTTTTTCTCGGTTCGACTGAACTGTTCCGGCTTTTGCTGAGCCTGAACGGCAGCCTGACGCACCAGATCAGCGAACACGGCTCTGGATAGGGGCCGCACGCGCAGTTGATGGCTGAAGATTAGTCCTCTGCTCTCCAGGCGCTCCAGGACGGCATAGCCCCAATACTCCATCGGCACATTGACCGACGGCGCGGTGCCGGCGAGAACGCCGGCAGCTGAGAAAAGCAGGAGTCGAAGAATTTTTTTGCAGCTGATCATGGCACTCGTCTTTCCGCGGATTTCATTGCTGCGTCTGATTAAATATATCAAACCACCTGCTTTTTTCAAATTCTTTTTTCCCCTCCAGCTTGCCGCGAGTATAGCGCCGGTCCTTCCAGACAAAGCGTCCGCGCCAGGCCAGCAAACCGACCATGA
>JAKJDB010000109.1 GCA_022706175.1 Candidatus Zhuqueibacterota bacterium
AGGCGGGTGGACAGGGCGATGGATTGGTAGCGGTCGTACATATCCGCCCAGCCTTTGGCGGAATTTTCCGCCGGCGCTGAACCGCCGCCGCTGAGCACAGAGCCAAGATAAAACGCGGCGATATCGGACTCTTGCGTAAGGCTGATGCGGTCCGGCTGAGTCATCTGGCCGATCTTTTCCTCCAGGGTCATGCGGCTGAGAAGATCCTCGACGCGCAGGGACACCGGCGCTTTATGGTCGAGGTAAGGCTGGGAAAAACAAGGTCCATTCCACATAATTGCGCTCACGATCATGAACGCGCCGAGCCGAGTGCGAGTGAGCATAAGGAACCATCCGAATCAAGTTAGAATGCTGCATAGAAAAAAGTTGGATTTGCAATTATCATACGCTTATTTGGAAAAAAAGACAAGCGGAAAATGGGGGGCAACAGGAAAGCGCCCAGGTAAAACCTGGTAATACGGTAAAAGGGCCGGTTGTCCACATGCGCAGACCCTGTATTCTTTTCTTCTACCCAGAGTCAGCAGATCCTATTTCAGTTCGAAATACGGCGGTAAAACCGTCAATCCCTTCAGACTGGTGCGAAACTGCTTGCGATAATTAAAGAGACGGATGAAATCCGCTTTTTCCTCTTTCGTCATTTCGGAAAAACCCCGGTCATCCCCCCAGCCGTTGGTAATAACCACGGGGGTGCGATACGCATAGACTCCGAATACGGTATATTTGAAATGCGTCAGTGCCTGCCAGTTACAGGACCATATCATATTGCGATAATTGGGAAAAAGGCCGTAGGACCAGTAAGAGGGCAGGCTTCCCGAGTCCTGGTAGCATCCATCGGCCAGCAGGGCATAGGGAGGAACCTGACCCGTCGCGTTGGTGCCGTCGCTGATGTCATCGGAGGTAAAGAAGGCCCTGCCCGGAGCCATGGTGTGCAATATCGAAGCGATCTCTTTGATAAGCCGCATGTGAGCCCGGTCGAGGTAGCCCGGGCGTTCACGGGTGCCCAGCATGCCCGCCTGGATGTAAAACGTTTCATCCCATACAAATCCCGAAACTTCAGGAGCGAATTCAGCGAACAAAGCGCGTGCATAGTTTTTATAAAAACCGGCGACCTCCGGGCAGGCCGGGTTCCTCTTATACGGGCCGCCGATCACATCAGGACCGTTCCATCCTCCTTCTTCGAGTATCTGCGCAGGGTTCAAGCCGGGCAGTCCTTTGCTCGAAAGCAACCCGTCGGCAAAATACATCAGAACGACAAAGCCTTTATCCCGGGCGTAGGTGATGCGGTGATGAATGTCTGCGAGGCTCAGCTCCATGCCCCGAATGCGGTTGATCCAGGTTTCATCCAGTCTACCGGTCTGCTCATTGTAGCAGTACCTGCCGACAATGTCGTACCATCCATGAAGGCAGAGCGCCACTTTGTGCCGGTCGGACTCTGAAATCCACTTGACCAGAGTGTCAATATCCGCATACCACCCTCTTCCCTGGTCGCTCATGTAATCGTATCCGATCATGGCAATATCTTTGATCCACTCCGGTCCTGGCGGAACCTCCTTCAGGATGGTCTGATAGTACCTGCTCATTCCGCTGTCCATATCCGGAACATGGCCGGTTTCGATGATGGTCCGCTTTTCAACAGCATCTTCAAAGCCGACTTCTTTTGGGTAGGTCCAGCGCACAGCGCCGCAGTCGAACTGGGCGGAAAAGAACGGATCGGTCATCACGGCTGATTTCACATCGGCCCTTTCCAGCAGCACCAACGGAAGCGCAAGATCATATTCATGTTTTTCAGGCCGTCCGGCGCACCGGTAGCCGGCCATGCTGCCGTCGGTAAAATCCGTCCTGCTGCCGATCAAACCGTTCTTCAGCGGAAAGGTGGCCCGATCACACTGCTCAAGCAATCCGACGGGGAAAAAGACGGTCAGGTCTTCGGTCATTCTGCGGGATGAGGATAGCTCCACATCGTGCTGTAATACGGGACCTTCAACGACATGGTACACTTTTGAAACCACTCTGATTTTAAGCGCGGGCAACTCGACGGCCTCATACTTCTCTATTCGCTCGTTAGCCGGCAAATCCAGATTGCTGAACTTTTGCACCAGGGTTAAAAACCTGTCGCCATACTTGATCTGCGGGATTCTGCCCCCCTGCTTCTCTGCCAATTGTGCGTAAAAGTTCTGTGTCCGGCCTGAAGCGGCTGAAAAGATCATTAAAAAGAAAAAAAGCTGCCTTGTTCTCATAAATGAATCACCTAAAATTTTTCAATGAAAACGATTTTTCTTGGCTGGGAGAAGAAAAGAGAACTGCTGAAAGTCTCCGGCTTTCGGAGCGCCATCGTTATTCTGTATTTCGCTGTCCCCATGGAAATAGCACGTTCTCTTGGCGGCAATATAGCCAGGCGCGTGGTGAAAAACAATCGAATTTCAACAAAATGCAATGCATCATCGCCCGGGGGATGATTCCCCGGGCGATTTGAGGTCTCGATGACCAGTACGTAAAAAACAGACAGCCGTCTCCCGCCCGGCCGAGGGGTGCGGCATAATCAATCGAGCGACGGCTGTCCGCGCGGTTGCTTGGTACGTTTTCCTTGTTCACTCCTTCAGCTTTGCAAGCTCCTGATGCACGCGATTCCATACGAGCGCCTGGTTGAAAGAGAACTCATTCCAGTTCTTCACTTTGTTAAAATAGTCCCTTGTCGCCTGTTTGTCGCCCTTGGACAGCGCCGCCTGGCCCATCATAAAAAAAGCGAAAGGACCTGGCGGCACCGTAGAGAGCCCGGCGATCACTGCATCATAATTTTTTTCCGTCATATCGATGTACGCCTGGGCCCAAACCAGACCATTTTTTTCACTGGGATTGTTGCGGCGCTCGACCAGCTGTTTATATAAGGCAGCGCGGGCCTTGAGCGGCTCCAGCTGGTTGCTCTGTGCATAGGTATAACAATAACCCATGTGAAGCGTAGTGCGAAGGGACTCTTTCTCCTTGTCCGTAAGGCTGACTTTGTCGAGCGTCGCTTCGGCCTCCTTCAGCCGGTTCAGGCCGGCGGATGGCTTGCCAAAGGCGGTTTGCGCAAAACCGTCCAATAAAATAGAGTTGATCATAGTGCCGGGCTGTTTCTCTTTTTTCGCCATCGCGCGCCGTTGGGCAAAAACTTTCCGGGCTGCGCTCAGGTTGCCCTCATAGAGGTATGATGTGGCCGTATAAAACAAAGCAGCCAATTTGTCATTGATCCAATTGCTCTTGTCATAATAAAGCTGATAATACTCTCTCGCTTTGGCATAGTCCCCCTTGAATTGATAACTAGTTCCGATGCCGGCAATGCCCCAAAGATATTGATCAGAAAGTTCCAGCGCCTTCTGGCATTGGACGATGGAGTCGTCATAGCGCCCCATTTTTAAGAGCAGGTACCCGTAAGTGGCATAGGGATCGGACCGGCCGGGACGAAGGCGAATGTACTCTTTGAGCGCTTTTTCCGCTGCCGACAAATTGCCCAGCCGAATGTTCGGGTGAGCCAGGGCTTCGTAGGCAGGCGCAAACTCCTTGTCGATCACTATGGCTTTTTCATAACAGCTGATGGCGGTCTTATAATCACTGATATCATAGAAATAGCCTCCGAGAGACCACCAACTGCGTTTATCCTCAGGATACAGGGCTACAAGCTGATCGACGCATTTCTTCTGCGCAGGCTGGTCATTATCGAAATAAGCCTGAATGAGCTGGATGTAGAGTTGTTCCCCCAGAGAGGCCTTGCCGCTGTGTGCGTTGGCGTTGGCCTTGTCAAGATTGGCATGAGAGATTTGATATCCTCCGCCGCACTGGGAGCGATAGCAGTAGGCAAGAGCAAAGTTGCTGTCCACAGAGACAGCCTGTTCAAACAGCGGGGCGGCGGCCGTGTATTCATAGTCTTCCATTTTTTCGCGGCCCTGGAGAAACAGCTCTCTGGCCTTGCTGGAAAAAGTGCTGATGGGCATCTCTTTCTCAGCCGGCGCATTCTGGCCTGCGAGGCACTGCCAACGGCCGCTGCGGTTGATCCAGACATCCTGGAAGCGCAGAACATTACTGTACTCCTTGCCGGCTTCGATGCCTTTGTCGATCGCCATGCCGTAGAGGACCGCGGTGTCCCCATGGCGCTGCGCCTTGGGTTCCAGGATGGTGAAGGAATGAAGCGTAAAGTTCTTTTCCTTGACTCGTTCCATGATTCTCGCTTTGGTCCAGACACGCCCATCGCTGCCCACGCCCATATATTCGTCGGCAAGAATGGACACCAGCGGAGCAGCGTCATGTTTGATAAAGGCCTCGGTCCACTGGTCCTCGAGCGCCAGCAACTCTTTGGTGAGTGGGGTGAGATCTGCGGCGACGGATGGCGCTTGCATCCCGACGGCCATCGCAAAAGCAAAAATCAGAAAAAACTGCACCCCACACCTGTCATGCTTTTTCATCTTGTGCCCCCTTTCGGGAAAGATGAACGTTAAAAGACTTGGCCGGTCATTCGCCCGGCGTGGATTGGACTGCTTGGTGATGATTGTACCGAGGCGATGTGGTTTGTGTTTTCGCTGAAAGGGATTCGCTGAAAAAAAATGGAACGCTGCTCGTTCTTACACTAGGGCGTATTTTTGAAGAAACGGCATCCTGAGGAAGTGAGCGACCTTCTGAGCATGGTCGCATGGGAAAGGAGGGTCAAGCGCTCAGCAAAGCAAGACAGGTCCGCGGCGGCATAAAAAGAAAAAAGGCACAATGCATTTGTCCAGCGAACAAATTCATCATGCCTTCGCATACTGTGTATGGCAATCCTATCAGATCAAATGGAGCCTACCATGAGTATATATTAAATCAGTGAATTTTGCAAGAGAATATTTTACTAATTTTGTTCACCCATTTTATTTAACTAATTGAAAAACAATCCTTGCCAAAGGCGGCGGTCCCGCTCTACTCGATAAAGGTGATGACCGGGTCCCAAAAAATTTTACCGCTGTCGCGACTCACCGCGGCTTGAGCGATAAAGCGGATCGCGTCGCCTTTCTCCACCAAAATCGTCAGATCATGAGCAGCCGGCGTATCGGCGTTGACCAGCCGGGAGCGCCAGATCTCCTGCCGGTTGTGCAACAGGCTGATCTCGCTTGCAGCGCCGGGCGCAGATCCGGTTTGTGCCGCGCCCTCGATGCGTATTTTACCCTGGCGCGGTGAAATCCAGGTCCGGGCTGTCGCACAAAGGCCGGACGCCTGCCAGTCAGCGCCAATCCGGCAGGTTGCCTCCTCTCCCCATACATTAAGAAAAATCCGTTTCTCCTGTTTTCTGCCGCCGGCGTCGAGTTCGGTCACTGCAGCGAAATCGTGAAAAAGTAAGTCCGTCGCTTGCCCGTCGTTCCATTGCTGATAAAACCAGTGGTTCTTTCCCATCACACTGCTGAATCCGGCTGAAGCGCGATAGCTCTCGGCTGCATGCTCGAACGCCATATGGCGGATGACCGCACCGCTGGCGCGGAGATTCCGCTCCGCGCGGACGACGATCTTGATCGTATGCTGTTTTTTCGCATCCAGGCCTTTGCGGATGAAGGCGAACTGGAGCGGAAGAGGCTCTTGATAATAACAATCCACCGTCTCCTCCAGCCGGCCATCGATAAAGACGTCCGCCTGGCCGCCGTCTTTATCGGCGATCGCCCGCCAATAGATCTCGGTCCCGTGAAACGAAAACTCGACGCTGCTGCCGGCTGTGCTGCTGCAGCGGAGTTGTTTTTGATAGCTGTCGGGATTCTGTTCTGCGCTCCATTCGCCGCTGTAGCGGTGCTCAGAACCGGCGCACCCGGTGATCCGGGTTCGCCGGTTGACCAGCGGATCGCCGGATTCCGGCAATGGCTCGAAACTGTAAGAACCGTAGGGCGGGAAATCCGCAACCGCTGTCTCGCCCGGCGCGAATTCGACATCCACCGCCCGCGACGGCAGGTCGTACAGCCAGTAATTGTAGATGCGCAGCGTGCGGCCGCAGACGAAAGGATCGATCGCGGCGCCGTCGGTCACGGTGATGCCCATTTTGTGGTTTTTTGGATCATCGAACAGTTTGGCTTTCGGCGACCATTGCTGTTTGGACAGATCGTCACAAGTCGAAATATAGATCGAGCCGTCCGCCAGTCCGGATTCAGTAAACCGCTTATCGTTGGCGCCCAGACAAAGACCGATGCGCAGATACTTTTTCAAATAGTCGCTGTAGATGATCCGGCCGTAGATACCGAACGTATCCATCATCACTCGACTCGCTTTGCCGCCGAGCCCGGGTTCTTTCCATTCGCCGTTGCAGTATTTGAACCATTTGCCCGGCGCCATTTTGTCGCTGATCGCACAGCGCGCCGCTTCGTTGTACCAGAGATAATAGTTCATTCTGCCGTTTTTCGGCGCATAGGCGTTGCTGGAAAAAATGTAAAAATATCCTCCACGGACATCCACGTACAGATCGATATCCCCTGGTCCGGCTTCAAAAAAAGCGCCCGAGTATTTCAGCCAATCCCCTTCTTCCGGCAGATGGCTGGTGACGATGTCGCCCACCAGCCGCCAGGTTTCGCCTTTGTCGCTGCTTACCGCCAGACGAGTTTTTTTTCTGCTCCAGCCGGCCGGCGGACTGATGCCGCGGTCGTATTCACAGTGAAGCGGGGCGTACAGCATTCCACTACTGTCATCGTACCACATGCCGCCCAAGAAATGGGTCGAAATGCCGCTGCGGTCGACATGGATAACTCCGTCGGACTGGCGAACCGTCTGCTCGAAATTCGCGCCCTTGAATCGGGCGACTTTGACCGTGGTTCCGTACTGGTTGCCGAGATTGAACAAGACCCAAACCTCGCCGTCGATGACCACACTTCCGATCGGCGAATCGATGCCCCAGCCCACGGCAAAATTCGGAGTGCTGTTATAAAGATTAGGGGCAGGAGGGGACACATAGACCGGCAGCTGGTCCATGCGCTCGGTTGCGGTAAAAGTGAACGGCAAGTTTTTTTCCCGCGAAACAGGCGTGCACGAAATGCCCAATACCACCAATAGGAACAAAACAGTTTTTAACATCCAGGGTTCTCCTCTGTTCTGCAAGCCAGGCAAGCAATAAACATCGCCTTTAAACGATCAACCCAAAAATAAACAATTTGTTTGTCATTGCCAACAGTCGTTTATGCAAAGGAACGCCACCCGGCAGCCTGTTGCCTTGCTGCGATGCTCCGCCTCCTTATCACCCTGACCTTCTTTTTTCCGAAAAAACTTGATTTTCTGGCCTTGAATGGTTACTTTTTCGCAACGTGAGGAGTTGAATGCGCTTCATGTGGTCTCACCAGGTTTCATAATCGCGGCCGGATGCCGACATCGCTCGATCTCGAACGCCTTCCCAGGGAATTTCCGCTCACCTCCGGCTGAACATACCACTAACCTTCATTATTCGAAATGGCGGTCACATGCGCTTGCGAAATTCCCGATCGAAGTTCGCTTTAAACGCTGTACTGATCATTGCCG
>JAKJDB010000110.1 GCA_022706175.1 Candidatus Zhuqueibacterota bacterium
GCTCACGTTCGCCAATATTGTAAGAAAGATCATTGATTTGCAGCATGAGATTCTGGGATTCCTGATTAGCGCACCAGCGTTACCTTTTGTGTTTGCACTCGATCATCCACCTGCAGCCTAATCATATAGACGCCGCTGGGCATGGACACGCCCCGTTCATTGTCGCCGCTCCAGCCGAGCCAGTGTTCTCCGCCGGATTGCCGGGCCTGAAGAAGCGTACGGACCTTTTCCCCAGTCATCGTATATACCGCCGCCTGCACGCGGGCCGGATGAGCTAATTGATAATCCAACCGCACCGAGCTGTTGAAAGGATTGGGAAAAGCCGGCGACAGAGTGCAAGTCTGCGGCAGTTCCGCAGTCAGCGCTACTCCACTGACCGATCGCACCACCGGCAGTTCGATGCGCGAGCTCCAGCTTCCGCCGAAATGGATGGTGTTGATTGCGATCCGTGATTGACTGCGATCATTGGGCTCCAGGTCGTTATTCGGATTCAGCTCAAAGCGCGGATAATTGCTGGAGGACAACGCGATCTTGATGCGATGACCGGTGCTGAAGACCAGCGCCGTCGGCGGCAGAGTGATCGAGAGCGTATCGACCACGCCCGGCTGCAGCCAACTCACCTGATCGGGCAGGTAACCGTATCGAAACCGCGCACGCTGAAGGCCGTCCACCACCAACATCTCGCGGCCGTCGGGATACACATCGATCAGTTTAAGGGTGAAATCCGTGTCCGGCTGATCGCTGGATACATAGAACAACCCACGGCCATAGCCCTCCATGCGCAGCGGTTCGCTCAATGGTTCAGAAACAAAACCAAGCACATCCGGCCGCGCGTCCACCGGCCGCTGATCCCTGGGGCCAGCCTCGAGATTGAGATTATTGCCGCCCAGAGTCTCGACCGGATGACTAGGATCATAGGTGTAGCTGAGTTGGTTCGTCGTTTGCTCCGGCTGCGTGGTCAGGCTGCCGGATTTATTCAGATACCAGGCCATGCGTTGGGCGTTTGCCGGAGGCCAGGCTTCTGCTTCCAGCCACCGGCATCCGCCATCCCGCGGCCTGGCCGGGTCGCCCATGAGATAATAGGTCACCTCCGGCCTGGCCGCAGGCGCTGTCCCGCTGGTCATCCATTTATCGAACCAGGAGAGCGCTTCTCCGATCAGGTTAAAATCCGCGCTTGGATAGGTGATCTGGCCCACCTGAGTGTTGGACCCCACGGTGTGATGGATCCACGGGCCCATGATCAATTTCTGCGGTGCATGGGAAAGCAGATCATTGAAAGCAGCCACAGGTCCGGCAGAAAAACAGTCATACCATCCGCCGATGTGTAGAATGGGAATGTGGATAGAGTCTGTGCGGGTGTGCAGATTCATCTCATCCCACAAAGGGGTATAGTAAGGAAATCGCTGCATATAATCGATCATGTACAGGCTGCCTTGACCAGCGACCCAGCCCTGCACCAATGCTTTGCCGAATTCCCCGCCTGGATAGATCACCTGATGATAGAGGTCCGTGGGCGCTACGATGGACACCGCGCATTTGATCGCCGGGTGCAGGCTGCCCACTGCCCGGTAGGTGGTGATGCCGCTGGCGGAAGCGCCGTAGACAGCCACCCGGCCGTTGCACCACGGCTGTTTGGCCAGCCAGTCCACCGTGTCATAGCCGTCCTGCAGTGCGCCCCAGCCGTCGGTGAAAAAAACCGAATCAACGCCCTGCGAGGCGAAACGGCCGCGGGTGTCCTGAAACACCAGGGCATATCCTTTGATCGAGATAAGGACGGAGACCAACGCCTCCGGAATAAGCTGATCCCCCTTGCCGTAGGGCGTGCGATGCAGCAGGACCGGGTATGCTTTGCTGCCCGCGGGCCGGTAGACATCGGTGGCCAGCAGCGTGCCGTCCCGCATGGGAACCTGATAGGTCTCTTTGATCGCCGTCTCAGCCGACAGCGCAGTGGCCGCCAGCCAGCTTACGACCAGAATTCTGTAAATGGACATGTGTTCTATTCCCACTCTTTTGGTTTTTTACGCTGTTCTTTTATTTGGCTGCGTTGTTGCTTGGCCTGACGTCTGGCCTGCTTGGCCGCGGCCGGAATGCGATGGCGGTGGCGTTTAGGTTCGGGCTTGACCGCCTCCCGCAATAGAACGATGAATCGCGACACCGCAGTCTCGCGGTTGGCCAATTGACTGCGCTGTTCTTTAGCGACGACGCGAAGCACTCCGTCGCGATTGATGCGCGTGGTGAGCCGCTGACGGATCAGCTGTTTCTGTTCATCCGACAGCGCCTGCGAGCGCACGACATCAAACCATAGAGTGACGCGCGTCTCCACTTTGTTCACATTCTGTCCGCCGGGGCCGCCGCTGCGGGACATGGTAAAACGAATCTCCTCGTCGGGGATGAGGATCTCTTCATTCACCACTATCATACTTTCATTCCATCCTACTTGATGTTGTACTGAAAAATATAGTGATCTTGAATGTGTTTCGAAAGAAATTTTTCTCACGCATCGATCGCGGCACCGGCAAAGAGAAAACGGGCATTTGTTGATCTCGCGCACCAGTTGTTCATATTATGCTTGCATTTAGCGATTTAGATTTCTATTTTGATATAGTATTCACAACAGGAGGGAAGTGTCATGCCGAATTACAAACTGATTGAGATCGAAGGTATTGGCTCCGCCATGTCGAAAAAAATGGAAAAAGCGAGAATCAAAACCGTACGCGGATTATTGAAGAAAGGCGCCACCCGCAAAGGCCGCAAAGAGCTGGCCGAAACCACCGGGATCAAAAGCTCGGTGATTTTGAAATGGGTCAACATGTCCGACCTGTTTCGCGTCAAAGGCATCGGCAAGCAGTACGCTGAGTTGTTGGAAAAAGCCGGTGTCGACACGGTCAAGGAACTTAAAATGCGTCAGCCCGCTGCGCTGCTGGCACAGATGGAAAAAATCAACAACGCGGGAAAGAAACGCATGGTGCAGGCGTTGCCCGGACTGAAGCGCGTCAAATCGTGGGTCCGTCAGGCGCAGAAATTGCCGCCCGTGATCACCTATTAAGCGGCGCCCCGCTCACTGTTAAACCCCGTCCGGATTCGTCCGGGCGGGGTTTTTCTTTTTCATCACAGAGCGGTCTTTTGCAGCAGACACTCACAGCCGGTGGCCAGGAACTCGCGCACGACCGGCAGCGATGGAATTTTTTTCGGCGACCAGCCGAACCGTTGCCGATAGATCGGACGGATGAGAAACAGATCTTGGCACAAAAAGACAAAACCGTAGCGTCGGCAGAGCTTTTCAAATCCACGCACGCTCAATCCGATGCGATAGTTGTGCAGCACCTCTTCGATCAGATAATCGTGTTCCTCCAACAGGCGGCCGGCCGGCCGCAGCAGCCACTCCGGCCACAGATGCAGATAGGGCAACCGCCGCAGTAGCGAACGCCCCATCTGCTGATGACCGGCAAAAGCGGAAAACCGCGGCGGAAAGGTGATGTAGACGCGCCCCCGGTCGGCCAGCAGCGCACGCAGATTCGCAAACAGTGCATTCCGATCCGCCACATGCTCTATCACCTCCCGGATGACGATGAGATCAAAGGTCTGCGGCATTTTTTCCGCCAAATGCGGATCGGTCACATCGCCCACACGCACATCCAGCTGCGGGCTCAGGGCCTTGGCGAGCCGCACCCGATCCGGCGAAAGCTCCACGCCGGCCGCCTTCATGCCCATTCCGGCCAGCACATGGAGAAAGCCGGCCTCAGCGCAGCCGACCTCCAGCACCCTTTGCCGCTCGAAATCTGCGATCTGCCTCTGTAGAAACGGCACCAGGTAGGACTGGGAGAAGCGGACCTGTTCATGAAAATGTTTTTCCGACATGGGCGTTCATCATCCTTCCAGCTGATAACGCTTGTTCAAAATCTTGATTTTGTATAGGTTGGCGCACGTCCTTTTCATAAAAAACGCCGGGCGTTCACTGCCCGGCGTACAAGAGAAAAAACGCTGGGCGTTTATTCGCCCAGAATCTCGGCCGCCAGCTTGCCGGCGTCGTAAAGTTTGCGCAGGGCCTCGATCATGAAAGCACTGTGCACCGCCACAGCCCGGTTGGAGGTTTCGTCGTAGACAAAACGGCCCACCAGGCTTTCGATGTTGCCGTCGAAAATCAATCCCACCAGCTCGGCGTCGCGGTTGATCACCGGCGATCCGGAGTTGCCGCCGATGATGTCGTTGCTGCTGACAAAGTTGACCGGCGTGGCCAGATCCAGCTGGTCCTTGCGCTCCCAAAAACGTGGGGGCAGGGCGAAATCCCCTTGTTGATTAAAGCTCAAACTCCGGTCATACAACCCATAGAGCGAGGTCTTGTACGGCGCCTTGGTTCCATTCATCGCATAGCCCTTGGCGGTACCATACGAAAGCCGAAGGGTAAAGGTGGCATCCGGATAGCTCTCTTTGCCATAGACCGTAAAACGCGCCCGTGCGATTTTTTCCGTGGCCGGCACCAGCAGGCTCTGCGTGTTCTTTTTATCCTCTTCGATCCTTTTGCGCTGTTCCGGTTCCAACTGACGCGCCAGGACGATGAACGGATCAGTCGATCGGGCGACGGCTTCGCTGCCGCCTTCGATGAGCGCTTTGCGCACATCGGCCTGATCCAACGTCGTCGCTTCGATCATCTCCTTGGCCGCTTGCGCGGCGCTGCGGCCCTTTAATACTTTTTGCAAATAGGGATCCTCTGCTCCCAATTTCTCCACCGCCAGCTGCAGCATGCCGCTGAACGTCGCTTCATCCAGATCCTTATAGATCGGCGCCGGGGAGAACAGACGGAATTTCAACTGTTCCAGCTGCGAATCATGATAACCGGATAAACGCTCGCTGTCCGGTTTTTTCACCTCGGCGGCATAAAACACAATCTGATTGGCGATGCTGACGAAATGCGATCTCTGAGCCATACCGCGATAGCTGTTCTGTTCGGCGTTTTTTGATTGCTTCTTGATGACTTTGGCGATGATATCCCAGCCGTCGCCGTACTCTTTTTTCCACAGCGGATTTTCGTTCACTTTTTTACGGAACGCATCCTCCTGCGCCTTGGCTTTGGCCATCAGCTTTTCGTCGAGCAGACCTTGATACTCGCCGCCCAACGCTTTACGGCTGTTCTCCAATCCAAAGATGGAGCGGGCGGCGCGGCGAGCTTGCTCTGCGCCGCGGCTCGAATACGCGCGCAAAATCTCCAGCTGTTTGTCGATCATGGCCAGGCGTTGCGGATATGAAAAATCGCGCTGATACTCCAGCTGGCTGTAGGTGTTGAGTCGGTTCGTGGAACCCGGATGGCCGGAGACAAACACCAGTTCGTCCTCCTCAGCGCCTTTGGCGTTCCATTTCAAATAATGCGTCGTGCGCAGCGGTTGGCCGTTTTCATAGACACGGAAGAACGCCATATCGAGATCATAGCGCGGAAAAGTGAAATTATCCGCATCGCCGCCCCAGAAAGCGATCTTTTGCTCCGGCGCCATGACCAGACGGACATCGGTATAGCGCTGGTACTGGTAAGCCCAGTATTCGCCGCCGTGATACAGGCTGACCACCTCGCATTTCAATCCGGTCTTATCCTTGTATTCCTGCTCGATGGCCGCGATCTCTTTTTCACGCGCCTTGAGCGCCTGCTCGGGTTTCAAACCGGTGGTGGCCGCGCCTTGCACACGAGACGTGACGTTCTCCAGATCCTGCAGCACATACAGCTCCAGGTCCGGGCACTTGACCTCCTCGTCCAGCGTCGCGGCGTAAAAGCCCGTTGCCACATAATTTTTTTCCGCCGTCGACATCTTTTGCAGCTGACCCAGAGCCACATGATGATTGGTCATGGTCAACCCTTGCGGGCTGATGAAAGAACCTGAGCCGCCGTCGTTAAAGCGCACGGAACTGAGCCTAACATGGTCCAACCACTCCTGAGTGGGCGTGAAATTGTATTTTTCTTTGAGTTGTTTAACAGGGGGGTTATCAAAGGTCCACATGCCTTCGTCAGCCAAGACCAGAGCGGGCATCGACGCCAACGCCAAGAACAATGCAATCAGCTTACGCAAAACATACCTCCTTGCCGTTACAATCTGCACCTATGTCATTTTTTGGACTATAAATTGTAATATACATATTTTATCTGTGATTTACTGCATTCTTTCTTACCGCTGAGGCCGGCTCTGCCGTATTCAGCCTGGCGCGACTGTTTTAAAATCAAGCTGTCGAATCAAGCAACACCTTGATAATTTTGCCGTTCGCCCGCGGAAATGCAAATGTCTCAAGGTCCTTCGGCCGTACCCATCGCCAGTCGCTGCAGCCGAGTGGCTGTGGGCTGCCGCTCACCCAATCGCAATGAAAAACATGCAGTGTAACGGAAAAATGGCTGTACTGGTGATCCACCTTGATGAAAAACTCACGCACCCGCACTCGGACGCCCAGCTCTTCGCGCACTTCGCGCACTACGGTCTGCTCGAGAGTCTCGCCCTTCTCTCTCTTGCCGCCGGGAAATTCCCATAGCCCGCCCAGCAGCCCCTGTTCCAAACGCCGGGCCAGCAGAATGCGGCCCTGGCGCCAGATAATCGCGGCAGCGACCTCATGATGCGGCCGTTTTTTCTTTGCGCGCTTGACCGGGAAACGCTCCGGCTCTCCCTGCTGCCGGGCGCGGCAACATCGGGCCAATGGACACACACCGCATTGCGGTGCAGCCGGCGTGCACAGCAGCGCGCCCAGCTCCATCATCGCCTCATTAAAATCGCCCGGAGTTGACGCCGGCAGCAGCGTATCCGCCATGGCTTGCAGAATCTTTTTGTTGGCCGTGGACTGCACTTCGCCGGAAAAAGCGGCCAGCCGTGACACTACGCGGGCGACGTTGCCGTCCACCACCGCATAGCGCTGCTGAAAAGCGATGCTCAGGATCGCCGCGGCCGTATAGGGGCCGATGCCCGGCAGGCGGCGCACGGCGTCATAGTCCTGCGGAAAAAATCCTGCATGCTCTTTTTGAATTATTCGCGCAGCCTGGAGCAGGTGGCGGGCGCGAGCGTAATAGCCCATGCCCTCCCACACTTTGAGCACCTGGTCCAGTCGTGCGTCCGCCAGCTTTTTAAGGGAGGGAAATGCTTTGCAGAATCGACGATAGTAGGGGATCACCTGCTGCACCTGGGTTTGCTGCAACAGGATCTCAGAGATCCAGACGCCATACGCCGTGCGATGACGACGCCAGGGCAGATCGCGCCGGTTTGCGCGGAACCAGGTCAACAGACGGCGGCGGATGGAGCGGATATCCTTGCTGGAGAAATAAACAGAGTTCATTGATAAAATCCACGGCGAGCGGGCCGCGTCGTCTGCGCTTTATAGGTTTTTCACTTGCGCAGCTACGGCGCTGTCTCTTTGCCAAACCGGCCGGCGATCACGCTAGATAATATCCGGCTTGATCACCACGGCGCCGATCTCCGCCAGATCCTCCTTCAATTTTTTAAACATCGTTTC
>JAKJDB010000111.1 GCA_022706175.1 Candidatus Zhuqueibacterota bacterium
AGGATATCCCGAGTGCTGCAAGAGGTAGCCCGTGAGCGGGACGATGTCATCCTGCGCTACCGATGAAAAACCGGCCGACACCGGCGCTCTCCGGCAAGCGCAACGTGCCGAGACCACACGAGACGCAGTTAATCCCTTTTGTCATGTGTACCATTTTTTCTCAGAACCCTCAATTCCGGTTTTGCCGGGTCAGGAGCCTTTATGAAAAAAAGATGGATGGTTTTTCTGTTGCCGATTTTGGCGTTCTGTTCCGGCGCCCGGCGAGTGCCCTTTGAGCAGTATTCGGTGGCCATGACGCTCGCCGTGGAACCCGACAGCTCGGTGTTCATCGGGACCGATGAAAAGTTCAACGGTGTGCTCTGGTTGAAACAGGTGTTTGAAACCGAGGGGACCGCGGCCGCATCGGTCAAGCTGATCGAGAATTTCGGTAAATTCTATCTCTGCGCGGATCAATTTAAAAACGTCTGGATTCTGCAGCCGCACAAGGACGGCGTCACCGCCAAGGCGAAATCCCTGGATGTGACGCCGGAGGATGAAACGGATGTCTACACCAATATCGGGCTGAGCCGCTACGGATCCAGAGAAAACGCCATGGTGCGGTTTCGTTTCAACAATCGTCAGCTTTTTATCGACCGGAAAGGCGGTGTGCATGAGACCTATGAATAAACTTTTTCTATTGCTGCTGCTCAGCGGCACGGCGCTGTTCGGCCAGGAGGTGCAGCAGCTGTACGATCAGGCCCGGGAGGTGCTGGCCTCCGGACAATACGAATTGGCGCTTACTCTGATCCGAGAAGCCAAGGCGGAGATCGAAAAAGATCCGCAGGTGGACCCCAACCAGGTGTTCGCCAACCGGCTGTTGCCGCAGGTGGAAAAGAACGCCCGCAGCATGGCCGAGCTCGCCGCCGCACTGCAGGCGTTGAATCAGAGTGTGCAGAATGAACTCTTTTTTCAGGATCTGGCGCCCGGCGCCGAGGCGGTGAGGCGGTATACGGCTCAGGCGAAAGAGCTGAGCCTGGATTTGGTGAGACGGCGCGACGAGATCATCCGCAGCTGCGTTCTGGCGCCGGAGTACCGTTCTGCGGTGCGCAGTTTGCCGGTCTATGCGCAGACCGAGCAGCTGGCCTCGGTCGGCATCATGGACCGGTTGTCGGAAAAATTCGAGAGGATGACCACCGTGCTGGTGGATTCTTTGAATGCCGTGGATCTGCGTTACCGGTGGGCGACCGAAAAGCTGGCGAAGCTGATGAAAACCAATGCGGCCAACAAAGCGCAGATGGAGCAGATGAGCAAAGAGGTGGCGCGGCTGTCGCAGGAGCGTTTGAACTATGTCAACTCCATAGCCGAAATGCTGGTCGGTGAATCATCGGCGGAGTCGTTCAACCGGCCGGTGACGTTAAACGGCAATCAGGTTGAAAATGCGTTCATCCAGACGATTCAATCAGAGATCGCGCGGCTGCGCTCCCTGGCCAGCGTCGATTCGGCCGAATACCGGGAGCTGGTGCAGAATTACGAAAAGCTCGCCGGCTATAACCGCATTTTTGCCAAGAACGGCATCGCGGCTGATCAGTCGACGTTGATCGCGCAGTATAAAACGGCGCTGGATGCGGTTTCCGTGCGGACGCCGGCGCCGCCCAGGACGACCAGTCGGCTGTTCTATTTTATCGCCGCCGCCCTGCTGTTGGCCATCGTGGTGGTGATCCTCGTCGCCGCCGGCAAGAAACGAACTCCCACAGCCCCGCCGACCCGCTTTTCCTGAGCGGCGAGGGCTTTCGCCACGGCCGGGGTCTTGACAACAGGGCCCCGGCCGCAGCCGGCGTCGTTCGGCCAGGGGACCTGCTCTTCCCTCCATCTGTACAAAAACATCATAAATCCGCTAAAAAAGCATTGCAAAATTTCTTGAAAATGTTTATATTACCCGGCTATTGCATAAATATAGGAGAACTAGCCCTTGAAGACTTTATCGCCAAAACCACAAGATATAGAACAAAAATGGTATGTCATCGACGCCAAGGGTCTGGTGTTGGGGCGTTTGGCCAGTAAAATCGCCGGTGTGCTGCGTGGAAAGAACAAACCGTTCTTTTCTCCGCATGTAGAGTGCGGCGATTTTATCGTGGTGGTCAACGCGGACAAGTACCTGTTGACCGGGAACAAGCTGCAGCAGAAAACCTACACCTCCTACAGCGGATACCCGGGCGGGTTGCGCAAGACCCCCATCGCCAAAGTGGCGGAGAAGAAGCCAGAATTTGTTCTGCGCGAAGCGGTGCGCGGCATGTTGCCGCATAACCGTTTGGGGCGCAAGCTGCTCAAGAACCTCAAACTGTACACAGAGGCCGAGCATCCGCATTCGGCGCAGAAACCCGAAGCAATGAATCTCTAGTCATCGAACCCAAGGAGAAACGATGAAAGGTACCCATTTCGACGCAACCGGACGGCGCAAGTGCTCGATCGCCCGGGTGCGTATGGCGCCCGGCACCGGTAAAATCACGGTGAACGATCAGGGCTTGTTGGATTACTTTAAGCGCGACACCCTGCGCATGGTGATCGAACAGCCGCTGATGATGACCGATACCATGGGCAAATACGACATCGTCGCCAATGTCACCGGCGGCGGACTGGCCGGTCAGGCCGGCGCACTGTTGCTGGGCATCGCCCGGGCTTTGCTCAAGGCCAACGACGAATTTCGCTCCTCGCTGCGGCGCGGCGGCTTTTTAACCCGCGATCCCCGCATGGTCGAACGCAAGAAATACGGTCGCCCCGGCGCGCGCAAGCGTTTCCAATTTTCGAAACGATAAGCGTTCTTTATCTATCACTCACATCCTCTCTCGAACATGGGGTGCCCGCAGGGGACATAGCTTGTTAGAGAGGGTGGCGGTTTAACCCCAAGGAGATCGAATCATGGCAGACATCACGATACAAGATTTGTTGCTGGCCGGCAGCCACTTCGGCCACTTGACCCGGCGCTGGAATCCCAAGATGAAGCGTTATATTTTCATGGAGCGCAACGGGATCCATATTATCGATTTGAAAAAAACCATGGAATGCCTGACTGAGGCCCGCGAAGCGGTTCGCAAAGTGGTCAGTGAAGGCGGCACGGTGCTGTTCGTCGGTACGAAGAAACAGGCCAAGGACATCATCAAGCTGGAAGCGGAACGTTGCGGCATGCCCTATATTTCCGAGCGTTGGCTCGGCGGCTCGCTGACGAATTTCATCACCATTAAAAAAAGCATCAAGCGCATGAAGAATCTGGAGAAAAAGGCGACCGACGGCACCTACGACAAGGTCACCAAAAAAGAGATTCTCACCATCGAGCGCGAAAAAGAAAAACTGGACAAGGTGCTGGGCGGCATCCGCGATATGAACTACCTGCCCTCCATGCTGTTCGTCGTGGACGCCAAGAAGGAGGCCATCGCGGTTCAGGAGGCCACCCGGTTGAACATCCCCACGGTCTGCATTGCGGACACCAACGCCGATCCGGACCTGATCAACTTTCCGATCCCCAGCAACGACGATGCGTTCAAGGCCATCAGCCTGATCACCCATGCCATCTCTGAAGCGGTGATCGAGGGCAAAGCCGCGCGCGTGGATGTGCAGATGGCGTCGGATGCCGATCTGGACGATAAGGCCAAATATTTTAAAAAAGACGCGGACGAAGAAGAAGTGGTGCGTTACTCGCGTGATAAAAAGAAAGCCAAAGAATAGTCTCGGCCAGGAGAAGAATACATGAATATCACGGCAGATATAGTCAAACAACTGCGAGAGACCACCGGCGCCGGCATGATGGACTGTAAAAAGGCATTGGCCGAAACCGACGGCGATATGGAAAAAGCGGTGGAATACCTGCGCAAAAAGGGCTTGCAGGCGGTGGAGAAAAAAGCGGGCCGTCAAATCAAAGAGGGCGTCATTTATTCGTACATTCACCCCGGCAGCCGCCTGGGCGTTTTGGTCGAGATCAATTGCGAAACCGACTTTGTGGCGCGCACACCTGATTTTCAAGCGTTCGCCAAGGACATCGCCATGCAGATCGCGGCGTCCAATCCCAAGTATGTCGATCGCAGCGATGTGCCTCAGGAACTGATCGACAAAGAGACCGAGATCTATAAAGAACAGGCCCGCGAACAGGGCAAACCGGAAAAGATCTGGGATAAATTCGTTCAGGGCAAATTGGAGAAATATTATCAGGAGATTTGTCTGCTGGACCAGAGTTTTGTCAAAGACCCCAACAAGATCATTCGCGATCTGTTGACGGAATTGGTCGCCAAGCTGGGCGAGAACATGGCCATTCGAAGATTCGTCCGCTACCAACTTGGCGAGTAGATCCTCCTTCGAGCGAAGCCTTGGCTTCGCTCTTTTTATAGGTACCTCCGTCGTCGGATTACAGGGAAATCAGGCTCTCATATGAACGGCGAACATCCGGTTTATCGACGCATCCTGCTGAAGCTGAGCGGGGAAGCCCTGATGGGCGGCAGCCAGCGGCTGGGGATCGATCCCCAAACCGTGGACCGTATCTGTAGTGAGGTGGCGGAGGCGGCGCTCCTGGGCGTGCAGATCGGCCTGGTCATCGGAGGCGGAAATATTTTCCGCGGTCTGTCGGCCAGCGCCCGCGGCATGGATCGTGTCACCGCGGATAATATGGGCATGCTGGCCACGGTGATCAACTCGTTGGCGCTGCAGGACTACCTGGAGCGCTACCGGGTGAAGACCCGCGTCATGACCGCCATCAAGATGGAGGAACTCGCCGAACCGTTCATCCGCCGTCGCGCGGTGCACCATCTGGAAAAGGGCTATGTCGTTGTGTTCGGCGCCGGGACCGGCAATCCCTACTTTACCACCGACACAGCCGCCGCGCTGCGCGCCATTGAGATTCAGGCGGATGTGATCCTCAAAGCCACCCGGGTGGACGGCGTCTACGACAAGGATCCGGTGCTGTACCCGGATGCGATTCGCTTTGACCGCCTCACCCCGGAAGAGTGCATTCATCGGCAACTCAAGGTCATGGACACCACGGCGTTTACCCTGTGCATGGAAAACAAGTTGCCGATCATCGTCTACAACCTGAACGAGCCGGGCAACCTGAAGAAAGTGATTGCGGGCGAGCCCATTGGAACTTTAGTTAAGGGTGAATAAATCATGATCGATGACGTAAAAAAAGATGTCAAACACCGCATGGACCAGGCGGTGGAAACCGTGCGCACCGAGCTGGCCAAACTGCGCACCGGTAAGGCTTCGCCGGCCATTTTGGACGGCATCACGGTGAACTATTACGGCGCCAACACCCCTCTGCGACAGGTGGGCAACGTCAGCGCCCCGGAGCCGCGTCTGCTGGTGGTGCAGCCATGGGATCGCAGCCTTTTGGGCGAGATTGAAAAGGCGATTCTGAAATCCGACCTGGGACTGAATCCCACCAATGACGGCATCGTCATTCGAGTTCCGATTCCAACCCTGACCGAAGAGCGCCGGCAATCGCTGGTCAAGGTGGCCAAAAAGATCACTGAGGACGGCCGCGTGGCGGTGCGCAACATTCGTCGCGATGCCAATGAAAAGTTGAAAAAGCTGGAAAAGGATCACAAGATCAGCGAGGACGATCTGCATCGCAGCCAGGATGAGATGCAAAAGCTCACCGATGAGTGCGTTAAAAAGCTGGACGAGATTCTTGCGCTTAAAGAAAAAGAGATCATGGAGATCTAGATACGGATTTTTTACCGAAGAGGCCGCTGAAGACAGCGGCCTTTTTTTTGCTCCGCTCGATAGCGTTCCGCGCTCAGTATGGCGATCAATCAGCTGATCGGTAGGATCAGGCCGCTGCAGCGGGTTTAAAACCCCTGTTGTATTTTTATATTTATTTTTTTAATTTACACCAGCCATCAAGGAAAAGGACCGCCATGCCCGCCATGTATGATCGTTTTGCCCCTTTTTACGAACTGGAGTACGGCCACAAAGAGGATGATATCGATTTTTATTTGGACGTCGCCGGCCGCTATGGCAGCCCGGTGCTGGAGATCGGAGTGGGCACCGGACGTATCGCTCTGGCGCTGGCCGCTCAGGGGCATGAGGTGTGCGGCGTGGACAATTCGGCGCCGATGCTGCGGATCGCGCGCGACAAAGTGCGCCGCATGGATATGGAGACGCGTAAACGGTTGACCCTGCGGCGAGCGGACATGCGCCGGCTGAGGTACCGCAACGCTTTTCGCACGGCGATCATCCCCTTTCGCGCCTTTTTACACAATCTGTCGCAGCAGGAACAGATGCAAACGCTGAACGGCCTCCACCGCGCACTGCGTCCGCGCGGCGTACTGGCGCTCGATCTCTTTGTGCCCCTGTATCAGGTCCTTTCCCGTACGACCTGGCAGGTGGAGATCCCCCAGGAGGATCTCGCGCCAGGTATTGCCATCGCCTCGTCGGTGCGGCACCTCCCTGCCGAACAGAGGCTGGATATTGAAAACAGCTATCATCAAAACAAACGGGTTCGCCGGGCGCAAATGACCTACCGTTATATCTTTCGCTATGAGATGGAAGCGCTGCTGCGCGCAGCCGGATTTAGGACGATCTCCTGTCACAACGGTTTTGATGGGCAACCCTATGACTTTTACAGCGGTCTTATGACCTTTACCGCACGGAAGCAATGAACGGAGCAGCCGATGTTTTTACCCGAAGAAGTGGATAATAAAACCTTTCGTCTGTTTGTACAGCGCGCCTGGTTTCTGCACAACAACCGCATCGCTCTGAGCCCGGCGGAGCAGGAGCTGGTGGATTTAATTCTTGATCACCCGGAGATCGAAAACGCCTTTACCCGCAAGATGCTCGACATCGCCCGCCTCTACAAGCCGGAGGAGGAGAATCCTTTTGCGCTGCTCGCCGCCCTGTGGGAGATCAACAAACAGGTGCTTGCGGACAAACCCAAGGGCGTGCGCTCCATTTTTTTGAACGGGTTTCCGGAAAACATGGTCCGCCGCGAACGGCAACGGCGTCTGGCGCGGGCGTTTCTCCGCCTCTGCCGCTCCGGTGAGAAAACCATCTCTGATGCAAAATATGTGCATGATCTGGAACGCGAGGTGCACACCGATTTTTCCAGCTCCGCGGCCGAACGGGAGATCACCGGCGAACGCGGCGCTTACAATATCTACATCAACAATCTCATACATGAGTCCTTTTCTTCTGTGAGCAGCTCGTTTTACAAAGAGGCCGACAACCAGGTGCTCTCTGCCGGCGTCAAGCTGGCAGCGGCGTTCAACAGGCTTCCGAGCGAATGGATCGAGGGCATGGCCGCCGGCTGGCGAAGGCCGGAGAAAGCCACCCGCAAGGAACGCGTTCAGGACTTGTGCGAGTTTCTTTTATCGCCGCAAGGGTTTTTAGAGATCAGTGCGGCCTTGTCCGCCGAGGAACGGCAGGTGGTGAAAATGGTAATGGACAGCGGCGGCAAGCTTTTGTACAACAAGCTGGAGAAAGCGTTCGGCGGTGAAT
>JAKJDB010000112.1 GCA_022706175.1 Candidatus Zhuqueibacterota bacterium
GCTGCAGCGCCCGCCACTGCTGTGGCGGCCGCTGTGCTGAAAAAAGTCCGTCGGTTCATGTACGGAATCCTCCACAAGGGATGAGCGAAGCGCGGCGACGCGTCGCCGCGCGGCTATTTACCCAAATGACCGAATCGTTTGATAAAGGTCGAGACGGTCATGTTGCTGTTTTTGGCCAGCGACTGAATAAAGGCCTCGTCTTCGAAATCCCGTTTTTCCAAACGAACCATATAGCTGCGGGCGACCTGATAGGACTCGCTGGTGGTGTCGACCAGACGCACGGCGGTCTTTTTGGTTTCGGGGTCGATGATGTCCTTAAAGTACAGAGGGATCAGTTTGCCGTTGTCCACGCAGATCATCGCGTTCTGTTTGTGGCGCGGATTCTTGCTGAGCAGATAGCGCACGGCGTTGTAGCCCAGATCGCGCGTATATTCCTGATCGAAGGGGATGGGATCGGCGCAGCGCAGGACGTAACCGATGTTGATGTCCACCAGCTGACGATGGTCGCCCCGTTTTTCGAAACGCCGTTCGATGTTGGATTTGATGATTTTGCCCAGATCGATCTCCGACAGCAGCGGATTGCCAAAGTGGTCGTACTTGAATTCGCTGCGGCGGTTTTTTTTCAGCTCCTTCTCATCCAGGCGCAAGGCCACGCCTTCAGCGATGACCACAACGCCGTGGTTGTGGCCCATGGCGCGCCGTTTGAGGATGGCGCCTTCGATCACGTCGCACACGGATTCGAGTGATATTTTTTTCTTTTGCGGGAACTCTTCGGAGATGATGGCCAGCGTGGCGCCGGCGGATTTGGCGATGCCCAGGCCCAGGTGTCCGGCGCTGCGGCCCATGGCGACGACGATGTACCAGCGGTCCGTGGTACGGGCGTCTTCCATCAAATTTTTCACCAGCGTGGCGCCCAGATTGCGCGCGGTCTGATAGCCAAAGGTGGGCAGATTGTTGGGCAAGGGCAGATCGTTGTCGATGGTCTTGGGCACGTGGGCGAATTTGATCTCGCCCTTGGCGGCGCGGGAGATCTCCACGGCGCCGTAGGCGGTATCGTCGCCGCCGATGGTGATCATATAGCGGATGCCGAGCGATTTAAGATGCTCGACCGCGTTTTCGACGCCGCCGGGAATTTTCGTCGGATTGGTGCGGGAGGTGAACAGAATGCTGCCGCCGTCAAAATGAATGCGGGAGACGTCGCTGATGCGCAGTTCACGGACATGATCGGTAAAATCTTTTTCGCTCTCGCGCACCAGCCATTTATATCCATGCTGCAGGCCGTAGACCGCGAGCTTGTTACGACGCGCTTCAATGGTGGCGGCTGCGATCACGCCGTTGATCCCCGGCGCCGGCCCACCACCCACCAGGATCCCCAAGTTGCCGGTGAAGGAATGATTCTTCATATTTTTTTCTCCTGTTTTGTGTGCAGGACGACGCAGGTCCAGCCTTGTCGTCACGCTTGTTCTCCATTGCCCGATGGATAAGAACCCAGCACCTTGATAAAGGTGGTGATCTCTTCCAGATGACGAATGGCGTTGCGGCATTCCGCCATGCCCAGATGACCGGAAAAATCCAGATAAAAAATATATTCCCACGGTTTGTTGCGCATGGGGCGTGATTCTATTTTACACAGATCGATGTCGCGCAGCGCAAAGACGCTCAGGCTCTTGAACAGAGCGCCGGCGATGTTCTTCATGGCAAAGACCACCGAAGTCTTGTTCGGCGCCGCCAGCGGTTCCGGCTGTGCTGCGATCACCAGAAACCGGGTATAGTTCTCCGCCACATCCTGAATTTGTTCCGCCAGGACCTGCATTCGCAGATCCTGCGCCGCCCGACGGCTGGCGATGGCGGCCGCGTTCTGCAGCTGTCGCTCTTTGATCATTCTGACGCTGCCGGCGGTGTCAAAGCTCGGGATCGCCTCCACCCCCTCCAGACCGGTGAGAAACAACCGGCATTGTTCCAGCGCCTGAGGGTGGGAATAGATCTTTTTCACCGCTGCCAGAGTCACGCCGAGGTTGGCGATCAGGGTTTGGTCGATTTTTAAAAACACCTCGCCGACGATGTGCAGGCTTTTTTCCAGCAGCAGGTCAAAATTGCGGTGGATGCTGCCGGTCAGCGAATTCTCCACCGGAACAAGGCCGTAGTCGGCAAGCCCTTTTTCCACGCTTTCGAACACCTGCTCAAAGGTACGGTTCGGCAGGCAGTGACAGCGATCGTGGAACACTTTTTGCGCAGCTATCTCGCTGAAAGCATAATGATCGCCCTGGAAGGCGACCGTGACGAAAGGGGAGTCGGTCTCTTTCATATGATCCGTAAAAAAAATGAACTGAAAAATAGGCATCTTGAGTGAAAAAAGCAAGATTTACCTGCGGACCGGATCGACGCGCCGTTTGTTATCCGTTGGTGCGCCAGGGCCGTGGCGCCTGAGCAGCGATGGTCAGGACGCTGCCGGCGGAGGCGACGGGGTAACGGGGTGAAGCATGCGCCAGGCTTGCCGGCTGGTGTCCGCTACGCGGCGGCAGAGGAAGAAAAGCGGCAGGGAGAAAAAAGCGCCGGTGTAGCCGGCAAAAGCCAGGCCGGTAAAAAAGCAGGCGAACAGCACCGGCTTGCGCACCTCGGGACGGACGCTGCGCAACAAAGGGTTGAGGAACAGGTATTTCATCAGCCAGAGTACGGCAAAACTGATGATCAAACCGATGAGCGCCAGCAGCCCGCTCTGCTTCCAGGGCAAAAAGATCGACGTGAGCCCGGCTGCCCACGGCAGACCGATCAGGGGCGTCAGACTTCCCAGACCGAACAGCAGAGCCAGATCATAGCGGTGCGGAAATCCAAGCAGGCTGAGACTCAGCCACCAGCCAAAGGACAACGTCAGGCACGATATCGCCTCTATGGTCAAATAGCGCGCCAGCTGATCCGGCAACTCATAGAAAAACAGCACGCCCGGCTCGAACCATCGTGCAGGAAATTTTCTCAGCATCGTCCTTCTCAACAACGGTCCGACGATCGCAGCCAGGGCGACCAGGCTGAAAGCCCAGCTCAGATATGAACGCTTGACAAACAGATGTTCCCGCACCCGTTGGCTGAAGGACAGAATGGTCTGTTGCACCTGTTGCACGTTGGTCTGCAGAACGCGGACCGCGTCGGCGTTTTGCGGAAGCGAAGCCCTCACCGGCATGCGGGGGTGTGTCGGCCTGGGCACGGGATCAAGGAAAAGCCAGAGTACGGCGCAGACCAGTAATAGCGGCCAGAGCGCAAAGTGAGCCGCGGAAAAACCTCGGCGAAATAAATACAACGCGGCGGACAGCAGCACCGTCGGCAGCAACACCGGCGCCAGAGCGGGAAAAAGCCGGTCAGTGATCATGAGAAGAAATGCAAGGGCGCTGAACAGGCCGAGCTGTACAGCCAGCTTGCCGCGATTGGACTTGTCCAAGTTTATTTCAAAGGGCATGGCGGATACGGTTATAAAAGGATGTTGGCTTGGTTCAACCGCGCAGTCAGGGCATGGAACTCGATTCTGGAATCGAGCCATTCCTGATAAATCTCCTGCTGCAACGCAGTCAGAAGCTTGAGCGTCAACGCGGGTTCTTTTTTCTGCAGCAGGAGGAAATCCTGCCGCACCAGAGCGAGCAGGATACAGGGCTCCAGAGTCAGGGCTGTTTCAGGGTGCTGGTTTTCTTCCGGCCACAGCGCCGCTCGCCCCAAGGAACGCCCTGCGGTCACAACGGCCAGCCGGTTTATTTTACCATTGTCTCCGCAGCGCTGCAGAGAAAGGGTGCCGCTTTTGAGCAGGTAAAAGCTGACCGCCGGCGCATCCTGTTGATAGACGGTCTGGTGGCCGGCCAGGTCCAGAGAATGGAGCAGACGGCTCAAGCGGGTGAACTCGCTGCCGGTGAAACGGCGGAAGAGGGCAAAGGCCTCCTTATCATCGGCGTAGGGATGGGCGGATAGGGTGGTCACTCCCATGGTCTCCTTTTCTGATCGACAAAATATAGGCAACGGCAACCAGAGTGTCAAGGTGAAAAGCTGCGCGGCCGGCGAGGCAACGCGGTCAAGGTGCATTTTTTATTGATTTTGTCCTGTTTTCCTTGTACTTTACATTTAATTCTGCTGCGAGGATGAAGCGCATAACAGCGGGATGAGCAAAGCGATGAGTCAAGATTGTCCTGTGGTGTAAAGGATCGGCAAGTGGGATGAAGAGGTTTCATTTCAAACGGTTCGGGGTTGCCGCCTGGTCGATGTGCATGGCCTGGTCTGCCGTGTCCGGGCAGGATGAGGTGAGCAGCAGAAAAAATGAGCTCGCCGCTCTGCGACAGCAAGGTGCTGCCTATGAAAAGGAACTGAAAAAGCAGAGCCGGGATGAAGCCGTGGAACTCAAGTATTTGGCCAATCTAAACAAAGAGATCGATCTGACCCGCATGTATGTCACGGCGCTGAACCGCGATCTGCGTCGTCTGGAGCAACAGGTGGGCCGTCGCGGCCAGGAGATTGATGGATTGGATGCGGAGCGGCGGCGATTGCGCGAGGTGGTGAAAAAGCGGGTGGTTCAATTTTACAAGCACAGGCGGGCGAAAGAGATAGAATGGCTTCTGAGCATCCAGTCGTGGGACCAGCTCAAGGCGTGGATGAAATATGAAAAACTGATCGCTGATAACGATCGCCGCAATCTGCAGGCGCTGCAGGACCGCGGCCAGGCGCTGCAGCGTGAACAGAGTTTTGTCCGCATCGAGATGCAGGAGAAGGAGCGCAGCCTGCAGGAAAAGCGGCGCGAAGAGGACCGCCTGCAGAGCAGCCTGCAAAAGCGACAGGCCTTGTTGATCAATCTGCAGAAGAATAAAAAGCTGGTGCAATCCCGGCTGGCAGAGATCAAAGCGTCGGAAAAAGAGATCGGCAAGCTGATCGCGCAGGCGGAAAAAGCGCGCAAAGCGCAGGCGAAGAAAAAGAGCAAGCAGCCCGGGGCCGGGCCGGCGCCGGCGCAGACGGTTGTCTCCGGTCATCAGTTTTCCGATTTAAAGGGCCGGATGAGTTGGCCCACCACCGGCACCATCGTCAGCCATTTCGGCCGTGAGCGCCATCCGGCGCTGAATACGGTGACGGAAAACCTCGGCATCGAAATCAAGGCGCAACTGGGCAATCCTGTGATCACTGTGGACGACGGCGTGGTGCAGACCATCACCTGGCAGCGCAGCCGCGGCAATATCATCATCATCAGTCATGACAATGGATTTTATACAGTATACACCCATCTCCAGGACATCCGCGTGGCCGAATCTCAACCCGTGAAGCGCGGCCAGACCATCGGCACAGTGGGCGACACCGGCTCATTGATCGGGCCGGTGCTGCACTTTCAAATCTGGAAAAATACGACCAATCTCAACCCCGAGGAGTGGCTGGGGTGAGCTTTGACCGCGTCATCGGCCAGGAGCGGCCGAAAAGCATACTGCAGCGTGCCCTGGCAAGCCGCCATCTTCACCACGCCTATTTTTTTACCGGGCCGGACGGTGCAGGCAAAGAGGCGTTGGCCATCGAATTTGCCAAAGCGCTGTACTGCAGCGGCGAGGGCGTTAAACCCTGCGATCAGTGCAGCTCCTGCCGTCGCGTCGGCCAGTTCAATCATCCGGATTTCCTGTTTCTCATGCCCATGCCCAAAACCGCGGCTGTGGAGGAAGAGCGGGAGATTCTGGACAGTCTGGTGGAGCAGCCCTATCTGCGAAAAAAGCCGTGGCCGAATCCAACCATCGGCATCGAGCGCATCCGTGAACTGCGGCGGATCAGTATGCTCAAACCGTTGGAGCGGTACCGGGTGATCGTCATCGCCGAGGCGGACAAGATGACCGATGAAGCGGCCAATTCGTTGCTCAAGATTCTGGAAGAGCCGCCGCCGAACATGTATATGATTCTGACCAGCAGCCGGCCCTTGACTCTGCCGGCCACCATTTTTTCCCGCTGCCAGGAAATCAGATTCAGTCAGCTCACCGATGACCAGGTTGCGACGGCGTTGGTGCAGAGCAAGGGGGTCGACAGCGGCGCCGCCCGGCTCATCGCTCGCATCGTGCAGGGAAATTTCGGCCGGGCTCTGGAATGGCAGGAGGAGGACCTTGAGGAGCGGCGCGAGAGCGTGGTCGAGCTGTTGCGCGTCTGTCTGCGCGATCCGCTCGCCCAGATCGAGTATGTCGAAGAGCTGCAGTCGCGCTACGACAAACGGCTGCTCAAGGATTTGCTCGGATTGATCCTGATCTGGTTTCGCGATGTACAGGTGTTGCGCTACGGCCATACGCACGGCCTGGATGTACAGGAGGCTCTGGTCAACGCCGACCGGATGGAGACGCTGGAAAAATTCTCGCGCGCGTTCGCAGAGATCGGATTTGACGACATCTTTGCCGAAGTGGAGCGATCCATCGAATGGATCGACCGAAATGTACAGATCCCCTTGATCTTAATAGTGCTGTTAATCCGCCTGCAAAGGCATCTTGTTCTTAAAGGTTGAATATGTTGATCGAAATTCTATTCAAAGGCGAACGCCGCGACATCTACAAGAATCCGCAGCAGTTCCCGTTCAAGATCGGCGATTATGCCATCGTGGAAGCGGAAAAGGGCGAGGACCTGGGCGTCGTCAATCAATTGGGCTCCATGCTGGAGCGCAAAAAGGTGGAAGGGGAACTGCGCAACATCATTCGCAAACCCACGCTCAAGGATCTGGACTTTTACCGTTCCAACCGCAAACGCGAGAAGGACGCTTACCGGCTGTGCCGGGGTAAAATCGTCGATCATGGTCTGGATATGAAGCTGGTGGACGTAGAGTACCAGTTCGACGGCAACAAGATCACCTTTTATTTTACCGCAGAGAAACGGGTCGATTTCCGCGAATTGGTGAAGGACCTGGCGACCATCTACAAAGTGCGCATCGAACTGCGGCAGATCGGGGTTCGCGATGAGGCCAAACGCATCGGCGGCTACGGCAGCTGCGGCCGCAATCTATGCTGTTCCACTTTTTTAAAAGAGTTTGAGCCGATTACCACGCAGTGCGCCAAGGAGCAGAATCTGCCGTTGAACCCGCAGAAATTGTCCGGCTTGTGCGGCCGTCTGCTCTGCTGTCTGATGTACGAGCGTGATTTTTACCGGCAGCAGATGGAAAAGTTGCCGGCTGTGGGCGCGAGATACAAAACCCCTGCCGGCATCGGCGTGGTGACCAATGTGGACGTGTTCAGCGAAAAGGTGACGCTCTCGTACACGCCGGAAAAACAGGAATGCCTGCCCTATCAAGAGCTGTCGCACTACGAGCGGCTCACCGGCCCGGAGTCTGGAAAATAGACGCTGAAGGTTCACATGGAACCGTTGTCAAAAGACATCATTCAACGCGCCATTCAAGGCGAT
>JAKJDB010000113.1 GCA_022706175.1 Candidatus Zhuqueibacterota bacterium
CACACGCCTCCCACGGCCAGAGAGACCATCCTGCGTTGAACGGTTCTTGCCCGCTTGTAATGTTCAACCTGGGCGATGGCCAGGGCGGCAAACGGCAGAGCGAACAGATAGCCGAACGACGGTTGCAGCAAATAGGCCAATCCGCCGCCCAGGGCGAAAACCGGCGCACCGGCCAATCCCAGCAGCAGATACGCCGCCTGGCTGAGAAACGCCTGCCGCCGGCTCAGCAACGAACCGGCCAGATAGGTGAACAGCGTTTGTGCGGTGATGGGTACAACCGGGCCCGGTATTCGTATCCACGCGCCGGCGGCCGTCATGGTGGTGAGCAAAGCCGCCAGGACCAGAGGATGGGTTGTTCCCCTTGCGGATGATCTCATTCTCATAAAGTACGAAACCCGCTCTCTGGAAGCAACACTTTTTGCCGCCGTTTTTCCTGTTGCATTTCGTATCATGCTTGTATAAATTTCATTTTTCTTCTGAGGATTTATGTCTGTTGCCCGATACATCAGACGGCGGTTGACCGTCTGTTTTCTCGCCGTACTCGTCTGCACAGCGCAGGGTCATGCTCAGCCGGAGCGCGTCCTCTATCGCGTCCACCTCCGTTGGACGTCGGCCCAGGCGCCCCTGTTCCCGCTGCCGGCCGGTCAGATCGCCAGACCCAGAATCGGTCTGGCGCTGAGCGGCGGCGGCTTGCGCGGTGTGGCGCATATCGGCGTTCTGAAATGTTTAGAAGACCATCGCATTCCCATTGATCTTCTCTGTGGAACCAGCATCGGCTCCATCGTCGGCGGCCTCTATGCCTCCGGTTATTCAGCGGATGAAATCTGGGACCTGTTCCTGGCCATGAATTGGAAGGAAATCTGGAGCGATGCGCCCAATCGTGCTTTTCAATTTCTCGCAGAAAAGCAAAAACGTCATCGCGCCATTTTGCAGCTGCGCCTGGACGGTTGGAACGTGGTACTGCCAGAAGCGCTGGCGCCCGGGCAAAAACTCTCCGACGCTCTTACCGACATGCTGTTGAACGCGCCGTTCCATGAGAATGATTTCACTCGTCTGCGTGTGCCCCTGCGCATCGTCGCCACGGACTTGATCACTGGCGATAAAGTGGTGCTCACCCAAGGCGATCTCGTCGAGGCCATGCGCGCGTCCATCGCGGTGCCGCTGCTGCTGCAGCCGGTCTCTTATCAAAACCGGTTGTTGGTCGACGGCGGGTTGCTGGACAACTTGCCTGTCGAGGAGACCCGGGAAGCCGGCGCGGATATCGTCCTTGCGGTCAACGCCACCTCCAACCTGCACACCGGTCAAGATCTGGAAACACCGTGGAAAATAGCGGATCAGGTCACCACTATCATGCAAAAGGAACATAAACGCCGCCAGCTCGAATTGGCGGACGTTGTGATCGATTTTCAAGACCTGCAGATGCTCTCGACCGATGACGACCTGCTCCCGGAATTATACGAAGAGGGACAACGCCGTGCGCGTGCCGCGCTCCCCTCGTTACAGGCCCTGCTGGCGACGATGCCGCCCCACTCCGGCCCCGAGTCTTTTTATATTCATCGCCAGCGAATCCTCGCGCCTACGGACGTCCCAGTGCCGGCCTCACTGGACACCACCAGCGGACGACTCATCACCCTGGATCAGATCCGCAACAACCTGACCGCCCTTTATGAACAAGGCCAATTGGATAGCTGTTTTGCCGACATTCGCGTGGAACAGACCGATACCGTTTTATGCTATCATCTGTTTCCCCGGCCCTGGCTGCGGCAAGTCCGCTTTTCCGGCAACACCGCACTGCCTGATTCAGTCCTGCAGCCGCTGTTCGACAGCCAGTTGCACCAGCCGCTGAACCTTCATGGCTGGCAACAGGCATGCACCGCCCTGTTGCAGAAATACCGGCGTCTTGGATATTCTCTGGCAGCCATCCAAAAGGTGCGCTACGACGCGGCCGAGCAAACCGCCCATGTATCGATCGGAGAGGGGATGATCTCCAAGCTGTTTTTTACCGGAAATCGGACCACCCGGCACATGGTCATCGCCCGCGAGTTCACTGTGAAACCGGGGGAATACTTTCAACTGGAGCAAGCCAAGCGGGGGTTGGCCAATCTCTACGGCTCTGGGTTGTTTAATTCCGTCGTATTGCGCACCCATCGCGTCGACTCGAGCTGGAACCTGGCCCTCCACTTTAATGAAAAAAAATATAATCTGCTCCGCCTCGGCGCCCGCTACGACGATGAGCGGCTGGGCCGCGGCTTTATCGAATTCGCGCACGAAAATCTCTTTGGCAGCGGAAATGAAATAACCCTGCATGGCGGTTACGGCAGGAAAGATCAGGCAGCGATGCTGACGTTCAACGCCAACCGTATTTTTAAAACCTATCTGACCAGCCAGATGCAGCTGTATCACCGGGAGAGCAAACAGTATTACTATGAGCAGTATGTCGAACGCGGCCAATATGACCGTCGTTCCAATGGCGGCCATTTCCGTCTCGGCAGTCAGCTTGGACGATTCGGCACGCTGTGGGCGGTCGCCCGTTCAGAGCGCATCACCATCCACGGTCTTCAGGGTGGCGGCTATGATGCCGGCGATCTGCACATCAACACGTTGGGCCTGAACTCCATCGTCGACACGCGCGACCGGGTGCCGTTCCCCTTTTCGGGAAAGTACCATGAATTCAGGTACGAGGTCTCCGGCGGGAATTTTCTCGGCGCGGGCCTTTCCTATTTCAAGGTGGAAAACTATCTGGCGGGATATTGGACGTTCAAACGGAGAAATACGCTCTGTCAAAAATTATACTGGGGCACTTCGGATCTGACCACGCCTTTTTCTGAACAGTTCAGGCTGGGCGGAGAAACGACCTTTTATGGATTGCGCGAAGGAGAAATGCAGGGGCGGCATGCCATTCTTGTGACCGGAGAGTATCGCTACTTTATTCCCTACAAGCCGCTGTGGGAGATGTTTCTTTCGCTGCGGTTTGATTTCGGCGGGACCTGGAAAAATGCCGTCAAAGTGAACGCCACGGACTTTATCACCGGCCGCGGCGTGGCCTTGTCATTCAGTACGCCGCTCGGCCCGCTTTCCGTCAGCTATGGTCAGGCCAGCCATCATCGACCACGGGTCTATTTTTCTTTCGGTTATGCCTTCTAATCCGGCCTCGGGCCTGTGCCGGACCCCAGGTCTACGCCCCGCGCAGCTCTTATAGATAGCCGCTGTTGTTGAAATACTTGGCGAACACGATGTCGCCGAGTTTGACCGCCTCTTTGCAATAGGGATCCAGCCGGCGTTTGTTCAGCTCCCAATCGATCAGCTGTTTGGCGTCGCGCCATTTGTCGACCTGGTCCACCTTGTCGATGAACGAGCGAAAGGCCCGTTCATCGCGCTCAAATATCTTGTGCACGAGCACTTTATAATCTTTGGAATCGATGAGCGACTGAATGGACGGATAGGGGCCTGGCGGTTGATGCTCCCGTTGGGATTGATAGACCGGTCCTTTTTCCTCCTCTTGAAAAACGATCCGCGGCAGCAAGCGCTCCTCTTCTTCTATGAGATCCGCGATCGCATAGGCGGGCCGTCCCGCGGTTTTGGCGAAATCGAACAGATCCTGAAAGTCCTGCTTTTGCCAAAAGGCTTTGCCCTGTTGAATTTTCTTCTCCACCTGGCCGAGGAGTTCACGGAGGCCGCGCGACTGTAAAAAATCCGGCAGCAGGCCGGCGTCCACGCCTTTTGGCTTTAACTCCTCTTTCAATCGAAACAGATCTTCCAGCAGTTCGAAATCCTTCACCGCCGCGGTCTTGTTCCGAAACGTATACAACGCGTCGGAGATCTCTTTGGCCATCAAAGCGAACACCAGTTTCGTCAGATGGTTCTCTGGGCTGGCGGTGATTTTTTCTTTCAAGCGCAGAATAAAGGGCAGGTCGCCGCCGAGCAGGTCCAGCTTGTACAGCGCGCTTTTTTTGTCCAGCCGCTCCGCCGAACGAAACAGCAGACACTCGATGGTGCTCTGCGGCTTCAACAACACATCAAAGCGCACATACACCGCCTCGCGCAGACAGTTTTCCAGCTCGGTATGCGAAAGACGCATGCTGCGCACCAGGGCGGCGACCAGCTTTTCAAAACTGGTGCGCACTTCGACATCATTGACATCAAAATCAGCGGTGGGATTCCATGAAAACGGTTTCTCTTGTTTGAGCCGCCGCTGCGCCAGGGCGATGATATTCTCTTTGGCGAATTCCGGCATGGGCTCCTGCAAAATCTGCCGACAGGTCCAATGCTCCTTGCCGTTCGCCACACGTTCAACCAGCGCCGTCGCCAGTCTCCGCTTCCCCTCCTCAAAACCCGTCACGCGGTTACTACCTTTCTTTACAGAGTCTCTCTCGGATTTTAAGAAATGATGCTGAGCATCATCACCACCCAGGCGATGATCAATACCTTTTTATTTGCGATCATTTTCTTGCATCAGAACAAACACCTCGGCGATTTCATCCCCCTGCTTGAGCGCCGCCACCGCCGCACCCTGCGTCGCCCGTCCCATCATTTTGATCTCTTTGGCCTTGAGCCGTTTCTGTTTGCCCTTTTTCGAAAGCCAGACGATTACATCGTTCTCCTTCACCTCGACGAGGCCGATCACACGGCCGACCTTGGGGGAGATCTTGTAATTGACCACCCCTTTGCCGCCGCGATGAAAACTGCTGTACTCGCTCAATTCGCTGCGTTTTCCATAGCCCAGCTGGGTCAGGGTGCACAGACTGGTCTTCCCCTTGCCGGACGAGAGCGCGATCATCGAGACCACGGTGTCTTTCTTCTCCAGATCAAAACCGCGAATGCCGCCCGCCGACAAGCCCATGTCGCGGACCTCCTCCTCGCTGAAACGGATGCACTTGCCCTGGGCCGAGGCCATCAAGATCTCTTGATGGCCGCCGGTCACCTGAGCCGCCACCACATGATCCTCCTCCTTCAGGTTGATCACCGGCGTTCCGGTGGGCTTGACTTTGGCGAACTCGGACAGGGCGATCCGCTTCACCAGGCCGTTCGCCGTGGCCAAAAAGATAAATTGATCTTCGACAAATTTGGCCACCTCGAAGCATTCGATGAAGGATTCCTCCCGGGACAACTGCACCAGACGGCTCAACGGTGTGAACGATTCGATCGAATTGGACAGGGGGATATAACTGGTGCGCAGGACAAACGCGTGTCCGCTGCGTCCCACCACCAGCACATAATGGCTGCTGACGGAACGGAACACCGTTCGTATGCAGTCTTTGCCCAACTCATTCTTGATTTTGTCTTTCAGCGCTTCGTATTCGGAGAGCGGAAAGCGCATGATGTGTCCGTTGGCGGTCATGGCGATGATAAACGTCTCCTCAGACACCATCTCTTTCAGCGTGTCGCCGCCGCCCTGGGCGAGAATATGGGTGCGACGGCCGTCGTTGTATTTCTCTTTGAGCTCGAGCAGTTCCTGTTTGACCAGCTGCAACCGCAGCGCTTTGCTGTTCAACAAGGATTTCAATTTTTGGATCAGCTTGATCAGCGAGAGATATTCTTCTTCGATCTTTTTCCGTTCCAGGCCGGTCAGCCGCTGCAAGCGCATTTCCAGAATGGCGTTGGCCTGTATCTCGGAGAGGCGGAATTTTTTCATCAGTCCGGTGCGGGCGGCGGCTACATCCCGCGACTTTTTGATCAACTGGACGATCGCATCGATATGATCCAGCGCGATTTTCAGCCCTTCGAGGATATGCGCGCGTTTTTCCCCCTGATCCAACTCAAATCGCGTGCGCCGGAGAACGACCTCATGACGGAACTTGATGAACTCAGCGAGCAACTGTTTGATGGTGAGCACCTGCGGCTGGCCGTCGACCAACGCCAGCATGATGGCGCCGAAGGTGGTCTGCAGCTGAGAGTGTTTGAACAGCTCTTTAAGGGTGGATTCCGCGTCGGTCTCTTTGCGCAATTCAAAAACGATCCGCATGCCCTCACGGTCCGACTCGTCGCGGATGTCATAGATGCCCTCGATCTTTTTATCGCGCACCAGTTCAGCCACGCGTTCGATGAGGGCGGTCTTGTTGACCTGATAGGGTATCTCGTTCACCACAATGCGCTGCCGGCCGCCGCTGACGTCCTCGGTGTGCACTCGGGCGCGCACCGTCAACTTGCCGCGTCCGGTCTTGAAATAATTATCGATCTCTTCATCACCGACGATAAGCGCGCCGGTGGGAAAATCCGGGCCTTTGATGTATTTTTTAAAATCAATCGGCTTCAGTTCCGGATGGTCGATCAGAGCCACCAGCGCATCCACCACCTCGCCCAGATTGTGTGGCGGCATATTGGTGGCCATGCCGACCGCAATGCCCGCCGCACCGTTGACCAGCAGCGCCGGCAGCAGCGTCGGCAGCACCGAGGGCTCTTTCAGTGTTTCGTCGAAATTGGGGACAAACGGCACCGTCTCTTTGTCAAGATCGCGCAAAATCTCTTCCGAAATGCGCGCCAGGCGCGCTTCGGTATAACGCATGGCGGCGGCGTCATCGCCGTCGATGGAGCCAAAGTTGCCCTGGCCATCCACCAAGGGATAGCGCAGACTAAAGTTCTGCACCATACGCACCATGGTCTCATACACCGCCGAATCGCCGTGCGGATGATACTTGCCCAGCACTTCGCCGACGATGCGGGCGCTCTTTTTATAGGCCGCGGGATAGCGCAGCCCCAAATCCATCATCGCATAGAGCACCCGCCGATGCACCGGCTTTAAACCATCACGCACATCAGGCAGGGCTCGGGATACAATGACCGACATCGAGTAATCGATGTAGGCGTTGCGCATCTCCTCTTCGATCAAAACCGGTACGATTTTTTCTTTCTGTTCCAGCATAGACTGTCGACTTTCCGTTCTCAGATATCCAAATTACGGACGTACTTGGCGTTCTCCTCGATAAATTTACGTCTATTTTCCACTTCATCGCCCATGAGCATGGAAAAAATATGATCCGCTTCAAACGCTTCCTCGATGGTCACCTGCTGCAGCGTCCGGCTCTGCGGATCCATGGTGGTTTTCCACAGCTGTTCGGGGTTCATCTCACCCAACCCCTTATAACGCTGGGTGACGATGTTTTTACTGCCGTCCTTGCTCATCCGCTTGATCGCCCCCTCCAGATCTTCCTGATCATAGACATAGAGCTCTTCGCCGCCTCGCTGCACACGAAACAGCGGCGGGTTAGCGATGTACAGATGACCGTTTTCGATCACGCTTTTCATGTGGCGGAAGAAAAAGGTCAACAGCAGGGTGCGGATGTGCGCGCCGTCGACATCGGCATCGGTCATAATGATAATGCGGTGGTAGCGCAATTTATCCAGATTGAACTCCTCGCGGCCGATGCCGGTGC
>JAKJDB010000114.1 GCA_022706175.1 Candidatus Zhuqueibacterota bacterium
CCATGAAATCGCAACACACTCAGCAGCGCCGCCGGTCCGCAATCCAACCGGTCGTATTGACGCACCAGTGGATATTTCGTCAGCCGCAGCCTCATGGCATTTATTACATATTTTCGCAAATACTGTCAAGGGACAAAATCGCCACAGGGAAAAAGTTAAAAGTTGGAAGTTGGAAGGGTAAAGTTGGAAGGGGGTAGTTACACTGTAAAAGGGGGAAAAAGAGAAAAAGGGCTGAACCGTGAAACGTTGCGGGGAACAATGCGCCGAAAAAAGACCAAAGGATCTCGGCTGGGACCTGAGCGCTATAGGGCGGCGGTCTTATAATCGCAGCACAATCGCCGTTTCTGGTATTCCGAGGGCGTCATGCCCATATGGATGCGGAAAGCGCGGCGGAAGGTTCGCACGGATTGAAAGCCCACCGCTCTGGCCAGCTGGTGCAGGTAGGGATACTGCGGCCACAGCAGGATGGCCCGTTCAATCCGCCTTTTCTCTATCAGTCGGTGCGGCGAAAATGCGAAATGTTCGTGGGTCAGTTCACGCAAAAAAGAAGGAGAAATATGCAGCAAATCTGCCAGCATTTCCACGCCGAAACTAACATTGTGCAGATTTTCCTGGATGATCCGTTCGATCTGGTCCGCGATTCTCATTTGGCAACATTTCCCATTTGGATGCCAAAATCCTGCTGAACAGCAGCGCACAGCGAGTTGCCACGATCATGATCTGTTGCTCCAGGTCCCCACGTCCCCCCAGCCAACGGTTAAAACCAATCGCAAAAGATAGCGATAAACCGCCGTTTATTCAACTATTAGTATAAATAAAATAATCGATTTTGTCAAGCGGATTCGTCAAAAACTGCGAAAAATCTTTACAACAGATTGACCCGCATGTTGTCAAAAAAAACGGGATGCGCCGCCGGGCTGCATCCCGTTGCTGATGTAATCCAGTTTATTTTTTCATCCACTCCACCACAGCGGCCAGCCCTTTTTTAAAATCCGCGTCCGGCTTATAGCCGAGGAACTGCTGCGCTTTGCCGATATTGGCCAGCGAATGCTTGACGTCGCCGGGCCGAGAAGGAACATAGTCCACCGCCACCTTGGTCCCCAGCAGTTCGTTGATCGTCTGCACCAGCGTGTTGATCGTGATGCGGCGGCCGCAGGCGATGTTGAACACTTCGCCGGCCAGCTGCTCATGACCCTCTTCACAGGCCAGCAGATTGGCCTGCACCACGTTGGCGATAAAAGTGAAATCGCGCGACTGCTCGCCATCGCCATGCACCTGTGGCGATGCGCCGTTCATGATCGACAATACGAATTTGGGGATCACAGCAGAGTACTGCGAGTTCGGATCCTGACGCGGACCGAATACATTAAAATAACGCAACGAGACCGTCTCCAGGCCGTAAAGCCGGGTAAAGACCTGGCAATATTTTTCGCCGGCCATTTTGGACACCGCATAGGGCGACAGGGGTTTGGGCAGCATGTCCTCGGTTTTCGGCATGGCCTCCAGATCGCCATAGATGGAGGAGGACGAAGCATACACCACCCGGCGTACGCCGGCCTCGCGCGCCGCCTGCAGCACGTTGAGCGTGCCGGCCACATTCACCTCGTCGCTGGTGATCGGATCCTTGATGGAACGGGGCACCGACGGCAGGGCCGCCTGATGAAGAATGAAATCCACACCGTTCACCGCTTCGCGCACGATATGATAGCTGCGCAGATCGCCCTCCACCAGCTCGATGGCGGAAACAAAGGGCTGCAGATTTTCCCGCTTGCCGGTGGCGAAATTGTCCAGCACCCGCACGCGTTCGCCGCGTTGCAGCAACGCCTCCACCAGATTGGAGCCGATAAATCCGGCGCCGCCGGTCACCAGATAAAAAGCCATGAGCGTCTCCTCTAATCAGTAAAACCATTCCCAGTCGATCAAGTGCTGATAAAACGGATGCGCGGTCGAGAAGCGATAGAGTTCCGCGGATTCGGCCAAATTTTTGCGCACCGGATTTTGATGGATATAATGCAGAGTGTTGAGAAATTCCTTGTATCCATGGATCGCGTGATCATAAAAGCCCTGTTGCCAGAATCTTCCTTCGCGCTGTTTTAATCGGTTTATTCGTAATGCAGTGTATTTGTCAATGCCGGCTATTATCTGATCAAGCTTTTTGTCGCCGACCACAGCGAGTATCAGATGATAGTGGTCGTTCATCACCACAAAACCGCCCAATCGGGCAAAGCCGTGATCAACGTTCCATATATAGGAAGCGATGAGTTCCAGAGCAAATGATTCCGAATTGAGGTCGCCATGGTCACGATCGAGAACGCATTAGCTGATGTGATAGGCCTGATTGACCGCCGAAAACCGGCCCTTGCGCAGATTCGATTGATGGGGCGAATCGTTTTTCGCCATCGCATTCATAGGCCGTTTTTTATGCGTTTACAATCATCAACCCCCATCGGCGGCATGGCTTTGTTCACGTCCGCCGGGCCCCACACGCTTTGTAGGAGCCGGCTCTGCCGGCGACGGGTCGCGGCAAAAATTTTATTTTACCCCATATTTCCATCGGCGGCGACAACGCCGTTTTAAATTCATTCGTGATGGCTTGATCCGCTCGACGTTTGCCCTTCACCGCACCCCATCGGCGGCTGAGCCGCCTCCTACAACGTCGTCTGCTATTAACACGCGATGGCGGGATCCGCTCATCGTTTGCCCTTCACCATGCCCCAAACCACCTTATTTGCTCCGCTGCCCGCGAAAAATAATATTGACCACGGCTTTGCCGAGATACTGCAAATCGGTGCGCAACGGCTTGATCTGTTTTTTCCGCAGATACTCCATCTCGGAAGCCACGATCTGATCAAAGGTCTTGGGCATGTCCGCATAAAAAGGCGGGATCAATCCGGGCTTGAACTGCACCCGCAGCTCCTGCAGCTCTTTGGGATACAGGCTGAAATAATGTCCGCTGAGGGCGCGCACACCCACCAGGGTGATATCGCCGCGGATCCAGTTGTACAGCTGCGGCAGCTCGTCGATCCACAGGCTGCGCATCACCTTGCCCCATTCGGTGACGCGAAAATCGTCCTGAAACTTGCCGCCGCTGGCCAGATGATGGTTCTCGAAAACATACTCCTGAATATATTCGGAATAGGGATGCATGGTGCGGAACTTGTGCAGCTCGATGACCCGGCCGCCATAGCCGATCTTCTTGATCTTGATCAGCGGTCCGTAGGAAGGGGTGATGTCCATGGACGGCGTCTTGATCTTTTGCGCGATGTAATACAGGTTGTTGTGAATCGTTTTGGCAGCTACGATTTTGAATCCGCAAAAGCTCAACCGGCCGAACAGCTCGGCGCGCGACAGCACCCGTCTGCGGCCTTTGGTGAGGATAAAATAGATTTTCTTCAGCACTGGCAGTTTGGGCCAGATGCGGAAAAAGAAAAAATGGATCGAATACAAAATCATCGCCAGCAGTTCCGGGTATTTGTCCAGAAACCGCTGCCGCACCCGCTCGATGGGCTCTTTGCAGCCGATGAAATAGCCGCCGTTCTGCAGCTTGGCGTGCACCGCGAGAAAATAGTAATTGATCCGGCGGAAATCATTGACCCGGTGCAGGTTGACGAACACCCGCAGCGAAGCATCCCCCAGCACCTCAATGTTGTACGGCGTATGAGTGTCCAGCGCCAGACACTCGGAGGCCTGCAGCTCCTGCAGTTGAACCTGGCTTTCGATAAACGCGAACAGCTCCGGAACTTTTCTCTGTATGGACTCGCACAGCAGCCGGCGGCATCCCCCGCCGTTTACGCCTCCATTCTTGGCCGGAATCTTGAGCTCCTCCTGCCGCAACGCCGACACCACCTGATCCAGAGAGTCGACATCCTCCTCATCCGTCCACCCATGGCGTTTGAAAAAATAGACGATCGACAGCAGACTGGAGGACAGGCTGTACAGCAGAATGGACCCAAAGATGATGGTGCGGGAAAAATCAAAAAGCCCCAAGGCAAAGATCATCACGGACATCAGTCCGGCCATGAGCACCGGCGTGATGAAAGAGGGCCACAGGGCGTGATAGATGTTTTTATAATGCCGCTTTTCAAACTTGGTGGTCACCCCCACCACATAGAGCCAGGCGCCGGCCAAGAAAAGAAATATCCCGATGTCTCTGTCCGTTAAATGCCATGACCGGGTATGCAAAACATCCACAGCATAAAAAGCCACGGCCAACAGAAAGAAATCCGCCAGCGCCAGACGGACCGACAAAGCCGCTTTGCGAAATCTTAACCGGCCCTCCAAGGACGGCCTGGAAGGAAAAAACCCGGGAAACAGATTCCGCCAGGCGATCTCCAGCAGCAGGAACAGCGCCAGGCTGCCGAAGACCACGATGCGGGAAAACTTAATAGCGCCGAACAAAATGATGGCCAGAGAGACCAGATAGAGCGCGGCGGCGCCGAATTTCACCTCGGTGACGAGAAAACGCCTCCGGTCGGCATAGATGCGCAGGTCGAATTTCTTGAACCAGAAAGAGGTGAAAAACCAGACCACGCAAACATAGAGCAGCAGCTTGGCATAGCTGTGCGTCAGTTTCAACGTAGCCTCAGCCAAAAGATGCATCGAAAAGAAGGAAAAGAGCAATAAAATAAAATCGATGCCGATGGCTGCCAGCAGCCGTTTTGTTTCTCTGTCATGCATCCGGTTCCCCCGAGAAGGTGCACTCTCAAAAAAAGATTGATCGTCCATAGCACGTTATGTAACGGCGACGCGGCCTGTAACCGTCAGCGCCGCCGCAAGAGTTAGAAACAAAAACCGTCAGCGCAAATAGCCCGCCGCCTTTTTCCACAAGCCCAGATTGTTGCGAATGTAGCCCGGCAGCAGCCGTTTCGGCAGATCCGCCAGATCCTGGCCGGTGGATATCGTCACGCCGGTCTCAACCGGTCCGCCGATGGTATAGACCTCATTGGTGGCCTGATAGCCCAGCTGCAGAGTGCCGGGCGACACCACCCGCAGCCGCGCCGGCCGCGACGAGCGTTTCGGCGGCAGCGGAATTTTCAGACGCACGCCGCCAAAACGGTCGATGTTGGTTTTGGCCCCGTACACGCCGATCTCCGCATCGCCCCAGATCCGCGTCGCTTCGATCTGCCAGCCGTGATCCTCATGCAGATACTCGGCATACTGCAGGCCGACGATGAGATCGATCTGACTGAAAATATATTTCCCTTGCGCACGGTAGGTCCAGCGGCCTAAAGGAGAATAGTTCCACTTTTTGTCCTGATACAAAAGAAATCCGCTGTACTCGGCCGCAGCGCCCAGATGAACATGGCGGTCGAAAAAATAATAGCCGCATTCGGCCGCTGCGCCATAGCGATCCGGATGAAAGCCGCCGGTGCTGAAAGAGGCGAATCCATCGCCTGGCAGGCGCAACCATTGGTTAAGCACTGCGCGCGACAGCCGCACTTCATCCGTGTACAGGCCGATCTCATCATGCAGCGGCGCCAGGGCCTGCACCAGCAGCCGGCCGCCGCGCCACAGAGTGGTCGACAGCTCGGGCAGCAGATTCACATTAATTTTCAGACGGTCGTCGTAATTGCCCAGTTGAAAAGCGACCCCGGGCCGGACCGTCACATCCACACGGCCAAAACTGGATTCAGCGCGGCTGGTCCACTGAGCCGTCGACAAAGCGCCATGACCTTTATCAATGACCAGAGCGTCCGCCAGCGCACGGGCCTCCAGACCCCCGGAGATGAATTCGCGATAGGCGGACAAGGGGACATAGATAGTACAGATCGCCAGATCGCGGTTGCGCGGCGTCAGCGCCACTACTTTCACGTCGACCAGCTTTTCGTTGAGCGCGGCCAGCGCCACGCCTGCGGCTGTCACTTCGTTGCGGAAAACCCGGTTCTCGTAATCCACATACAACGTGTCGTCGCCCGCAGCGGCCAGGGACAAATTCTCAAAGCCCTGCTGCGCCAGCGCCTGCTCACACTCGAATAGAAAAGAGTGCGGCCGCTCCGCAGCGGCTTGCTGCAACAGCACCAGCCACAAAAATCCGCACACTGCTTTATACATACCGCCCATCCTCCTCTTTCGGCAACGGATTTTTTCTCGCTAGAATTAGAATGATTTTGATTTGGTTTGAAGAAACGGTGGAAATGGTGATCAGCCCCCAGACGGACTGACGCGATGCTCTTCTTTTGCAATCACCTTTCCCCCGGCGCATGGATTCCAAAAGACGAAATTTCGTCAACAAAGTCTATTATATGAAAGTTTTAGCACATTGTCAAGAAAAGGTTTTAAAAGAATGCAGCCGGCATGAAAACGAAATTTCCCCAAGGCCATCAAGCGCAACGGCCGCGACGCCGCGAAATCTCGTTGAGAATTTACAAAACAGTGACAGTTCGATTTCAGGGTGTCGCGCTTTTGGGACAGTATCGCAGCTGCAAACCGGGCAGCGAAACAATAAAAACATTATATTTACTAGAATTATCACAAGAAAATATGCTGGCATTCCACTTGCATGCATATGACACGACTCGTCACTCTTTTTTCTGTTCTTTGATACTCGACATGGAGCTCAATGAATTTGCCGGCTGGTCATGACTTGTTTTCCCTGTCACTAGTAAAAAAAATGTAATTTGAATTGCATTTTTTCCTTGCATAAATCCAATAATGATAATATATTTAAAGTCAAGAAGGCATCATCGCCAGTCATACCAACACTATCCTGCATCCCACAGAAAAAGCATCGAGTAACCCATTAGTACAAAAAGCCATTGTCTAGAATTGCACAGCGTATTCGCAAGCGGTGGGGCATAGTCCATGTCGATTTCATCATCGACGAAAAGTGCAGTCCGCGCATCATTTGAATACTCTGGCATTATTCGGGCTTGAAAGGGCCTTTTAAAATGGCTGATTATTACCGATATAAACAATACTCTGAAATGCGGCTGCCGCTCAAGGGCGATATCGATCTGACCTATCGCTGCAATAATAACTGCCGCCACTGCTGGTTGGTTATCCCCAATACCAAGAAAAACAGCAGCGATGAATTGAAATTGCAGGAATGGATCGCACTCATCGATCAGGCCCGCGCACTGGGAACTCGCGAATGGTCGATTTCAGGCGGCGAGCCCATGCTGCGGGAAGATTTTGCCGAATTGGCCGGCTATATTAAAAGCAAATCCATTTACTACACTGTTTTTACCAACGGCATGTACATTACGCCGGCTATCGCCAAACTGCTCAAGGGCTGTGATCTGCAGATCTCCTTATATGGAGCTACCGCTGAAGTCTATGATCATATCACCCGCCATCCCGGCGGTTATGAACAGCTTATGCAGGGAATTGCGCGCTTGCACGAAGCGGGCACACCGTTCACCATCCG
>JAKJDB010000115.1 GCA_022706175.1 Candidatus Zhuqueibacterota bacterium
ATAGCCGCCGCTCTGCATCAACGGCTGCAGCCGTTCGAATTCGCGGCGCATCGCCGCCTCTCCCTTGTTCATCACCATCTTGTCGTAATGGCCGATCATGCGCAGCCGGGGGAACTGCCGACGCAGCGCGAATCCGTCCACGCCGGCCTGCCGTTCCAGCGGCAGCACGCCGTCCACGCCGACGGACTGCAGCCACGGCGCCAGGCCGGTGACATCGCCGTCGGTGTCCACAATGACGACCATCTCCATCTCTTTGAGCCGCTCGATGAGCTTGACATAGTAGGGCGTCATGAACTGTTCGCACAGCGCCCGCGAGATCATCGGGCCGTGATTAAAAGACATGTCCTCAGCCAGAGTCATAAAAGTAGGGCGACCCAGCTTTTCAATCTGCTCCAACACTCGCAGGTTGAACGTGAGCAGATCCTCGTTCATACGATGGATCAGCTCCGGTTGGTCATAATAGGCCAGCATGAGATTGGTGAACCCCATAAGCGTGCGCGGGAACCAGAAAAACCCCTCCAGGGTGATCCACACCACCGCATCGCCCTTGCTTTGGCGCACGAGCCACGGCTCCATGGAGAAGATGGCTGAAGAGTGATCGGGATACAAATGCGGCCGTACTTTGAGATATTCATCCATGCTCGACAACATGCCGAGCCCGTGATGCTGGATCGCCTCGATGGTGGCATCGGTAGTCGAAAGCCAGAACTGTATGTACGGATCCAATCCGAAATAGTCATGAATCTCAAACACGGTGCGCTGCTCCGACGGCAATCCCTCCCGGCGCCAGCGCTCCAGAGTTTTATCCCACCACATGGCCCACTCCCAGCGCGGCAGCCGGTCCACAGGCTGAAAATTCATCACCGCACGAAATCGCTCTACATGATTCATCGCTGTTCTTTTCTTCCTTGTTAAAGCCGTCCCTGCATCAGATAGAACACAATCAGTGTGCTCAAAGGTATGGCGATATTGTCCACATCGCGCGGGCTGAGCGCCTCGACGACCATGGCCACCACTCCGCTGACCAGCAGCGCAGACCAGGGAATGCCGGCGCCGGTCAGGCCGGTCACCATCAGCATCAGCACGCTGCCGGCTACGCCGGCGATAAAAACCGTAACGCTGCCGACAAGAGTTTTCTTTGCACCCAGCGTTTGGTATCCGGCTTTGCCGAACTTGGCGCCGAAATAGGGGGCCAGGCCGTCGCCCCAGGTCATCATGCCCAGGGCTGCGACCGCTGAGACGCGATTGAACAGCGCCAGTCCGATCGCCACCATCATCACGGCGAACATCAGCGGCCCGCGCAACAGTTCGCGCGGATTGCCGGTCCGGGTCATGGTCTTTACCGCCGGATCCTCGGTGTTGCTGGAAAGCCCTTTGGAAAGAAACAGCAGCACCCAGATGAAGGGCATGGCCACGCAGAAAAAGCGGGACCAGTGGGAGGCGTCAAACAGCGGCCAAAAGATGACAAAAGAGCCGGCCGCGATGTGGATCACCTTGCGCGACAGGTCCGCAGGAAATCCCCGCGCCACCAGTTTGTCCATCAGACCGATGACGACGAAGATATAGACGATCTCCACCAGTCCGACCAGGATGTTCCAGACCAGCGAACCACCAAACCATGGGGTCATAACGCCTCCTGTTTAGGGACACCTTCGTAAGGTGGCGCCTTACGAAGGTGTGTTGTCAGAAATAAGGGTGCCCCGCGCTTCGTTGCGGGCGGCGGCCAGCAGCGCGTCCGGTTCCAGCAGCGACACCAGCTGCACATCGATGCCCGTGCCGGCCAGTGCGCTGATCTCCTCCAGCTTTTTGGCCAGGCCGCCGCTGGCGTCCTGGCTGGCGAGGATCTCCTTTTGCACAGCCGGGAGATCGCGGAAGGACAGCCGGGGGATGGGACGGCCGTTGCGCAGAATCCCCGGCACATCCATGGCAAAGATCACTTTGCGCGCTGCGAAAAATCCAGCCAGATAAACGACGATCTGATCAGCCGACAGCACCGAAAATCCCTGCCGCCGGTCCAGCGGGCCGTCGCCGTGCAGCACCGGGATCAGATTCATCGTCAGACAGCGTTGGATCGGCTCAGCGTGAAATTCGACAATGCGCCGATCGTCTGTGACAAAGAGCATGTCGGCAGCGGTGAGCAGGGCCGGCAGCGGTGCGTCGATCAGGATTTTGATCACGCGCTGAGCCAGCTCATCGACCCAATACTGGGTGATCGCCAGTCCCTGACGCCGTTCCGGCGTCGCATCGTCGCCCAGACCGATGCGATACTGTTTCGCCGGCGGATGGCCGAAAGAACCGACGCCGTGCGCCAGGATCATGGGCTCGTGGATTTGCGCCAGCTGTCCGGCCAGGGAGTGGACCGCCGACTCACGAAATGAATAGGGGATCGATTTATCCGTCAGCGCCGAGCCGCCGGCTTTGATCAGGAGCATCGGATTCAGCCTTGTCGTTTTATTCGCCTGATGTCGCTCTTGAAAATAGCAACTTCGATCGTCAAATCACAGATATTTTTATTGATCCGGACCTCTGGGTTTGCTACTTTATATATGTTTGAAACATATATTAGTCCCATCAAACGCCTGTGAGCCGATCATGCAGAAACATCCCGCGCACGGCTGCGGCTGCTACAAGGAGCGTCAGAGCCGCTGGGTGGAGCCCTCCACCCTTTTTCTGTTGATGGAAAAACCCCGTCATGGCTATGAACTGATGTCCGCTCTGCCCGAGTTGGGGTTCATCAGTGGGCCGGCGGATCCGGGCGTCGTGTATCGCACACTGCGCCATCTGGAAAAAGCAGGCCTGGTGGCCTCAGCGTGGGACACCAGCCATTCGGGTGCAGCCAAACGGCAGTACACCATCACCGCCGCCGGCAAGCGCCATCTCGGCCTGTGGGCGGAATCCCTGCGTCGGCGTTGGACCAATCTCGGCGCGTTTATTATAAAGCTGGATCAGACGGTAGCGCAGAAAACCTGATCGATCATTTGAACGGAAGGAGAATCCCTTGAACCACGAATGTGCCGGCCATAACGACCAAACCTTGGACGACGCGCTGGCGGAAATCAAATTGGAAAAGACGATCAGCGATATCACCTACAAGATCATCGTGCTCTCGGGCAAAGGGGGAGTCGGTAAAAGCACCACCGCGGCCAATCTGGCCATGTCCCTCGCCCTGTCCGGCCGCAGTGTGGGTCTGCTGGACATCGACTTTCACGGGCCCAGCATTCCCAAACTCATGGGCATGGAGAATAAAAAAGTCGAAGCGCGGGACGGCAGTCTGATCCCGCTCAGCTACGGCGAAAAGCTGAAGGTCATGTCTTTAGGCCTGCTGCTGCAGGATGAACGGCAGGCTGTGATCTGGCGCGGCCCGATGAAGATGGGCGCCATTAAGCAGTTGCTGCAGGACGTGGAGTGGGGCAAATTGGATTATCTGATCGTCGATTGCCCTCCGGGCACCGGAGATGAACCGCTGTCCATTGTGCAGCTGCTGAAAAACCCCACCGGCGCTGTGGTGGTCACACAGCCGCAGGAGTTGTCGGTGGCGGATGTGCGCCGATCCATCAGCTTTTGCGCTCAGCTGAATCTGCCGGTGCTGGGTGTGCTGGAGAACATGAGCGGCTTTATCTGTCCCCACTGCGGCGAAACCGTGGATATTTTCAAATCAGGCGGCGGGGAAAAATTGGCCCAAGCCATGCAGGTGCCGTTTCTGGGGAAAATTCCCATCGATCCGACCATCGTGCAGGCCGGCGACAACGGTGAACCCTTTATCTATTTTTACGCCAAAACCGAGACCGCAGCGATTTTCAACCGCATCACGGCTGAGCTGCAGGATAGGATTGAAAAACAGGGTGACGCCAAAACGGTCTGATTTAAAAAAATATTTCGTACCGCTCATAAAGAACGGGGCATGGTCCGCGCTGCCCCGTTCTTTTTTTACTGCCCACAGCTGGCAGAAAAGCCGACGCCGGTCGCCATCAGCGTTCCGGGCCCGTCGCGATCGTAGCGCAGGCGGCCGCCGGATCATGGCCATCATCACCGGCGCAGGCCGGGCTCTTAACCTCCCTGCATTCCGTTGATGAAAGCCGATCGCAGCGCCGGTTCGGAGGCGCCGCTCGGGCCATCAGGGCTTTGGCGACATGGGATCACCACCCCGTTGTCGGATCGCCTCCATAAAGGCCTTGTTGATCGGATATTTCCAGAATGCGGCAATGGCGAGGCTGGCGAACAGGATGCCGGACCAGAAGGTCGCGGTGGTCAGGTTTCTAATCGCCTGAGGCGACTGCGTGGCGGCGCCGCTGACAAAACCGATCCAGCCCAGCACGTTGCCGCTGATGAACAAGCCCACGGACAGAGACAGCTTGCCTAAAAAGCTGAACATGGCGCCATAACTGCCGTCCTTGAGCACGCCGGTTTGAATTTTATTGATCTCCGCGGTATCCGCCACCATGGAGAAGGTCATGGGCATCAGGATGCCGTTTCCCATCCAGTAGAGGCCGTGGCAGAGCACAAAGGTGATAATGGCGATGGGCAGGGTGACGCCGGCCGGCGACAGCTTTGAAGTCGGGCTCAAGACGCCGGTGGTAAAAAACAGGACGAGTAAAAGATTACCGACGATGGAGAGCCCGGCGCCGAACAGGGCGGTCCCTTTTTTATCCAACCGTTTGGCGAGGATGGGACAAAGAACCGAACCGATGGCGAAGCCCATCATGGTGCCGCCATGGGCAATGGCCTTTTCTCCTGAAGAAAACTTCATGTAATAGACGTACAGGTACATCTGCAAAGACGCCACCAGCACACATCCCTGATTGATCAGCGCATAGAACACATAGATCATCTGCGAGTACTTGTCACGGAGGATCTCTTTGACATCGTGGAAAAAAGCGGCGATGTTGGTCGATTCCATGGCAACGCCCTGCCGCGAGTCGACGATGTATTTGCGCGTGGACAGTGTGACGATGAGCACCAACACCACGGTAGCGATGCTGAAAGCGGTGCCCATGTGCTGATAGTTTGAAACGACATTGGTGCTGGGCACATCGCCGATATCCTTGAAGAACAGATACCAGGCCAGGGCAGGGCCCAGCATGTTGGCGATCATGTTGGCGGTGGAGCGGGCGCCCTGCAGGATGGAGCGTTCATGATAATCCCGGCAGATCTCAAATCCCAGCGCCAGGAAGGGGATATAAAAGACCGTCACCGCGGTTCGTATCAGAATGTTCATGATCAACAGGTACCAGAACAGGTAGCCGCTTTTTGCAATGCCTCCGGGGATGGACCAGAGGAAATAGAAGCTCATCGCCAGAGCGAGGCCGCCGACCAGGATGTAGATATGCCGTCGGCCGAAACGGCTGCGGGTTTGATCCGAGAGGAATCCCATGATCGGATCGGTGATGGCGTCCCAAAAAACCGATACCGACAGCGCTAATCCGGCCAGTTTATAATCCAGCCCCAGCGCTTGCGTGTAAAAGAGCATGGAAAAGGCAGAGATGCCGTTCATCGTCAAAGAGAACGCACCATCGCCGGTTGAATAAAAGGCGATATCGATGAACGGTGTTTTCCTTTTTCGTACACTTGCCTTGAATGCCATTCAACCTCCATTCTGATCCGGTATTCAATTACAATAAAGCTTTTTACCGCTAATTACAACAGGTTTTTTCGCCGCGGCGGTTCACTTTCCGCTTGTTTTTATTTTCCTGATTGTCTATACTATCGCCGCAAATTCCTTTGTGGAAAACGAGATGAAAAGATCAGCGATAAAATCTGTGCCGCCGGCATCACCCTGGCCGGAGCTTCACACTGCCGGCGACCATGCGATCCTGTCAAATGGCGATCCGGCGCGTCTCGAGGCGGCTTTCGCAAAAGCGCTGCGGGGAGAAAAAATAACCATCGGCGTCATCGGCGGCTCCATCACCGAGGCGGGGCCGGCCATTCCCCCTTCAGAACGCTACGGCGGCATCCTGCAGGCCTGGTGGCAAAAAGTCTTTCCGAATGCGAACGTGGACTTGATCAATGCCGGCGTCGGCGCCACGCGTTCGGATTACGGGGCGTTGCGGGTTCAGCGCGATCTGCTGCGCTTCAAGCCCGACCTGGTGGTGCTCGAATTTGCGGTGAACGACCCGCCGACGCGAGAATACGCAGAATCCTACGAGGGCATGGTCAGACAGATTTTAAAATCAGCGCACACCCCCGCCCTCGTGCTCCTGTTCATGACCCAGAAGAACAGAATCACGGCGCAAGAGTGGGAACAGAAAATCGGCGCCCGGTATCGGCTGATGATGATCAGCTACCATGAAGCTCTTTGGCATGAGCTGCGCGCCGGACGCCTGACATGGGACCAGTATTACCCCGACCATGTTCATCCCAATTCCGCAGGGCACAGACTGGTCGGCACTTTGCTCACAGAGGCGATGGAGCGGGCCCTCAAACGATACGATCCTCAACAAAAACCAACAGCGGTCCAGTGTCTGCCCGTGCCGCTGATCTCGGCTGTTTTTGAAAAGACTCTGTTCATTGATGCACAGAACATGATTCCGAGCTTCCATCATGGTTGGATGTTTGATCGGCCAGGAAAAGAACCTGCCGGCTGGCGCTGCGCGACGCCGGGCAGCGTCATCGAATTTGAAATCAGCGGCCAACAGCTCTACCTTTTATTTTGGAAAAAGAACGGGCCAATGGGCCAAGCCCGGGCAACGGTCGACGGCCGGAATCCGATCATTTTGGACGCCTGGTTCGAGGAGACCTGGGGGGGATATCCGCACCTGGAACGCATCGGCGGCACCCTGCAACAGAGCAATCATGTGCTCCGCATCGAACTTTTATCCGTAAAAAATCAACAGAGCACGGGAACCGAGTTCCGCCTCCTCTGCATCGGATCGACGATCGCTGGGATCTGAACCGGCATCCTTGCTTTTTGCTTGCCTCTTATGGCCATGTCGGCGCTCAGAGTCAAACCTGGAGACCAACCGTGGAATTTGTACTTTCATCTCTTCTGTTCATCGTATGTCTAATGATCCCAACCCCGTCATCCGCCAGGGCTTTCACCTCGGGCAAAACATCCGTTGCGAAGGAGATAGACCTCAGCCGGCTAGCCTGGAAGCTCTGGGGGTATCGCGCTTTCAGCTGGATAAAGAATTTTGACTTTACCCGTCTGCAGGGCGACCGGGCGGAGATCATGAACCTGGATGTCCGGGTTCCCGGTTCAGTGCAAAAAGCGCTGCTCGACGCCGGCCTGATAAAAGACTGGAATATCGGCACCAACAGCGTCAAGGCCGAATGGGTGGAGAACCGGCACTGGTTGTTCGCCACAGTGTTGCCCGACGACATCCTGCAAGCCGGCGATGAGTTC
>JAKJDB010000116.1 GCA_022706175.1 Candidatus Zhuqueibacterota bacterium
CGCCCGGTTTGCCGGCGTAATCGTCATACGTGAGGATGGTGGACAAGGCGCTCTCACCCCTGAGCACGACGTTGGTTTTGTTCTGAGCGAGTAAAAGTTTTTCCTTATAAGTTCCGGCCTTGACATAGATGCACCACATGCCGGTGTAGAAATCGGGCACATCGTTAAAAGCGGCCTGAACAGTGGTATAATCGCCGCTGCCGTCTTGGGCGACGACCTTGAACACCGCCGGCGCCGGCGCTTGTGTGGTAAAGCTATCGACCTGACCATAGCCGGTGCCGGTGGCATTGGTCGCATAAGCGCGCACGTAATAGACCGTGCTCGCGGTCAGGGGAAAGATCGAACCGGTAAAGGTGCCGATGCCTGTCCCGCTTTCGCTCTTGTTGTCCGCGATGGTCGGATCACCGGTCAAGTTCCAGCAGATGCCGCGGGCGATGACATCGCTTCCGCCCCATTCGGTCACTGTGCCGCCGCCCTTGGCCGATTTGACCATGATGTCGCTGACCTTGGCGGTGGTAACCATCGGCGTCGTTAGAGAATCGAGGGTTTTAAAAGAAAATTCCTCGCCATAAGCGGTGCCGGCGTCGTTGGTGGCGTAAGCGCGGAGATAATAGGTTGCGCCGGTTGTGAGCCCGGTGACCTGGCTGACAAAGGCGCCGGAACCGGCGCCGTCAGTGGTCTTGGCATCGGCAATGGTCGGAGCTGTCGCCGTGCTCCAGCAGACGCCGCGCGCAGTTACCGGCGCGCCGCCGTCAGAGGGAATGGCGCCGCCGGAGGTGGCAAAAGTCGTGGAGATGTAGGTGACCGGACTGGTGACGACGACCGGCATCTCGTAATCAGCGCCGCCTTCAGCCAGACCGCTGATGACGACATTTTGCAGGGTCAGATATTTGCCGGTCTTTACGCTGGTATCAACGTTCCAGGGGTAGACACGGAGATAAAACCGCTGTCCGGACTCGACCACCACATTGGGTGCGGCTGACACTGCGACCATGGGAAAATCTTTGTCCGGCAGGTACTGGTTGACCGTATCGGCCGTCGCATAGGGGATTCGCACCGGATCGGCAAAAGTGGAATCCGTAGAATACCAGATATTGGCTTTCATCGTCTTGGTCGAGTGTGCGCCGATGTTGAGCGACACGGAATTGACCGTCAACTTGGCGCCGCTCTTCGGCCATACGGCAAATTCTACGAAAACCGTATCCAGCTGAGTGGTCTGGTTGGCCGGCCAAGAGTTGGTGTATATCCGGGTGCGCTGCGAGGCGTTATAGCCGGTGTACTGGTTGATGTTCATTTTGTTGAGCCGTTCATCCGCTGCGTTCACTTTGCCTGAAGTGGCAACGGTCTGGCCCGTCGCGCTGGTCAAAGCCCAGGTCGCTGAAGAGGGCATCGGGGCGCTTTCGCTAAAGCCGCCGATCAGGACATTCTGGATCGTCAAATACTTGCCCGAGGTGACGCTGGCATTATCATGCACCCAGGGATAGACGCGGAGATAAAAGGTCTCACCCTGATCGATGAGCAGACCGGGCTGAGCGGTTACCGTATAGGCGGGAATATCCGGACCGCGGGGCAGATAGTTGTTGACGGTATCCGCGGTTTGAAAGACGATCTGGACCGGATCAGCAAACGAAGGATCTTTGGAGTACCAGACGTTCGCCTTAAAGTTGTTGATCGAATGGCAGCCCAGATCCAGGCTGAGCGCGTTCACCATGAATCTGGCGCCCAGCTTGGGCGAGACCGAAAACTCGACATAGACCGAATCGATCTGGGTCAACTGCCCGGCCGGCCATTCATACTTGCCCGGCGCGGAGACGATACGCAGCCGCTGGGCGCTGTTAAAGCCGGTATACCCATTGATGTTCATGTTGACGAGTTTCTCGTCCGCGGCGAGCACATTGCCGGTGGTGGCCACAGTCTGGCCGCTGCCGCCGGTTACGGGATTTGTACAAGCCCAGCTGGCTGAGGCAGGTATAGGCTGGGCCGAAGTCATGCCGAACACCGTGCACCGGCGCATGTAAAGATATTTCGAGTTGGAGGCCGGGCCTGCGTTCCAGGCATATACGCGGATGTAGAGGGTTCCGCCATCCGGCACATTCTGGTTCAGGATAAATGTAAAGAGTGAATCTCCGTCCTTTTTCATCGCCAGAGGGGCTTCGTTCAGCGGCACAGGATTGGAAAAATCCGCATGGGAATCGTACCAGAGATTAACCCGAATCTTGTCTGTACCCTTGGCGCCCAGGTAAATGGTCATCGAATCGACCTGGAGATCGTTAAAGGCTTTGGGCATTACTGCAAACTGAACCCAGATATTCTCATCCTGAGTCGTGTCCGGGCCCCACATAATGGCGCTTTTTTTGTCATAATTGTAGGGATACCATCGCTGATCCGGTCCGGGACCGTTGGTATAATCGCGGCAGAGAAACGAATCGCCGTGGGTCTGAGTCAGGCCGCGGGCGTTGCCCGAGACCGCAGAGACCTTGCCGCTGTCCGGAAGCATCAGACTCCAGTGCACGGTGGCAGGAGACTGTGCCAGGACGGCAGTTGACGCGAACAGCACCAGCATCAAAGCGAGGACCACAGTAGAATAACGGTTCATACACCCTCCTTTTTTTAGCAGACTTTGGATCACGATTTACTTGCAAGAAGGCCGGCCGCGGCGTTTCGCCTCCTCCCCTTTCTCCGCCTCCCGGCACACGCCGAACTGCAGAACGAAAAGAGATCTCAAAACCCCACCCCCAGGGCAAAACGGCGGATGCTGTCAAAGGTATCGATCAATGAATAAGAGTAATCGATACAGATATCGTTGTTTCCGACCAGAGTGTGCAGGCCGAAACCGGCCGACCATGAGGCGATGTCGCTGTTGCCCTGATAGCCGGCGCGCATCGCCACCCGCTTCATAAAGAGATACTCCAGCCCGGCGTTGACCCGTTCGGAATAATTGTTCGGATGGACGAAATCGACGGAGAGGGTGAGAGCATGGGACCGGTCATCCTCACCGATGATAACATCCATGAGGTCCAGGGCTGCGCCCATGGTGAAGGTGAGCGGCAGCTGTTCGTTGATCTCCTCGCGTTTGATATTGGAGGAAAAGTTGCGGATGGCCATACCGAAGCGAAAGCTCTTGAGCCCGGTATAATATTTGACTCCGGCGTCGAAGACCAGTTTGGTGGCGGTGTTCTCGGTCGGACCGGCGGCGAGATTCGAGATGCCCAGAGACTGGCTGACCAGGCGGGCGTTGCCGGCGATGAGGAACTGGGTGCTGATGGCGCGGCCGTAGGTCAATCCGAGCGACCAGGCGCCGACGTTGTCCGCCGGTCCGGTATCCTTGTAGCCCTGGGGATACAGGGCGCTCTCGGAGGCGTCGAGCAGCGAGGTGGTGTAGATTTCGCCGTAATCGACGTTGAGAAAGAAGAGGCCGACCGCACCATAGCGACCGAGGTCACAACTGAGGGCAGCCGCCATATAATTGATGTCCGCGATCCACTGGGTGGAGTAAAATTTGAGATCCATGCCTCGGCCGGCTTCGACCACGCCGGCCGGATTGTAAAAGATGGCCTCGGCGCCGCGGCCGACGGCGCAAAAGGCCTCACCCACTCCGCTCGCCCGCGCCGACAGGCCGACCTGCTGGAAATTCATCGTACTTTGCGCAATCTTGTCCAGTCCAACCTGGGCCTGCAGCAGCGCAGCGAAGAGGAAAAGGACGATGAGAAAAAGCTTGAATGATTTCATGGAAGCATGCTCCTTGCTCCGGATCACCGGACGACCATAAATTTCTGGAAAGCGGTCTCGCCATTGGGCTTTTCAAAGACGACGACGTAGAGTCCGCTGCTGATCACCTGCTGATTGCGGGTGATCATGTCCCAGATCTCGTAGCCGGCGTTCACCGGACTGTTGTGCTCGATGGTCTGCACCAAGTCGCCGGACTCGGTAAAGATTCTGATCGACACTTGGCCGGGAAGGTTGTAGAACTGAATGCCGCGCTGATCGGTCCAGCCCTGTTTGACCAGAAGAGGATCGTTGATGTTGTAGGGATTAGGCACAATGCGGATTCGGGTCAGGTCGTTCTGGGAAAAGTGAGGCGGATTGATCCAGTTGATCGTCGGCTGTAGAACGCGGCTGCTGAAAATGATGCGACCGCGGCTGAGAGGATCGGCAAGGGGATCGTCGGCGGCGATACGCGCTTTAACCTGGACGTAGTAATAGTACTGAGCGCCGATGAGCACTTTTTGGTCGACATAGAGATGCTCCGCCGCTTTATCCTCGAGGCCACTGCTATAAATCTCTTCAAAGAAGAGAGTGTCAAGATTGGAGAGACGGCGCATGATGCGATAGCCGGCGAAATCGGCGCGGCTCTCGGCCTCGGGGGCGCTCCAGCGGATTTCAACCCCGGTGCCGAGGCCGGTGATGGTGACCTTTTCGACCGGCGGCGGCGCCGCGGGAATGCGGTAATCATGATCGAAATTCCATTTGGCGCGCCAGGCGCTTTTCATCACCGAATCGATGCCGGTGCTGACCCAGCGGTCCTTGCGCCTATCCATCTCGGTGGCGTCGACCGGAAAGGCGAAATTCTCGGGGAAAAAGCCGGTGCGCGGATTGGGCATGCCGGGCGGATCCTCCAGGGCGCCGCTTTTCCACTTCGCCCCCACCTCCTTGGCAGTGCGGACATCGAGGCCGGAAAAACCATTCGCAAAAACAAGATGAAGCTTCTCGCCGGGATGAAAGAGGTAAGGCCCGAAGGTGCAGTACATCTTGGAGTTGTTGGCCTGCATGGTGCCGGCCGGATGGCCCGCGTAGCTGGAATTGCCGGTCTCGTCGGTGTTTCCGGCATGAAAAGTGCCGGGCCAGGTGTTGCCGCTCATGGGGAAGAATTCGCTGTAGGCCCCGCGCAGGGCCCAGAAATTCTTGTCGCCGTATTCATCGCCTTCGCTGTTGTAGGGGAACTTGGTGGCCGTGCCCATGTAGGTCACTTTGGGTTGAAGAAAATCGTCCCGGTCATCGGCCGGATCGGTGTAAGGTTTTTCCGAGGCGTGCAAAATAGAATACCAGACGAACTTGGGATTGATGAGACGGCCGTTCTGCGAGGTGACCGGCGCGCCCATGAGATCGCCGGGGACCGCAGGATCGTCGGCGCTGTATTCATAAAAAACGCGCAGACTGTCGCCGACGCGGCCGCCGTAATAATGCTGCCAGGTGGTGACAGTGCTGAAATTCTCTCCTGTGCCGGGCGCCGGCCGGGTGCCGTTTGAACGATAGGTATTGGCGCCGTTGGATTCGACGCTGATATAGAAATCGGTGAGCGTATCAGCGCCGGTGTTGGTGAACTCGACGTCGAGGATGAGATAGTCGTCGTTGAAGGTCTGGCTCCAGCCCATGATGCGTCGCTTGACCTGGACCCCGAGAATGTTCTCCGTGGTCGCCTGGACGAGCTGGTCGCAGGTGAGATCGCCGAATTTCGCGGGATCATGGATGCCGAAGAGGTCGAGAGTGACCGGTTTGAAATCGATCTCCTGCTCGGTGTATGTGTAGCGCAGATAGCTACTGATGCGCTCGGTGACCTTGCCGTTGGGCATGAAATCGTTGGTCGGGCCGTAGATGGCGACCGCGTGCAGAGTATCGATGGGATCGCGCCAGTTGGTGGCCGCGAGTTTGAGGCCGGCCCCGGCCCAGAGATCCTGCTCCTGGCCGCGCACGCCGATGATGTCAAAGTCATTGGGAAAAAAGCCGGCGCGATAGTCAAAGCTGGCCTTGCCGCCGTTGGCAGTGACGCCGGTCCAGATGCGGTTGACCTTGATCAGCGCGGTCTCCAGCTCCGGGGCTTTTTGGGCCCATGCTGCCGGTGCGATGGCGAGCAGTCCGAGCGCGCAGAACCATAACCGGAACATCAGGAAGTTCGTTTTATGCATGAAAGGCTCCATTTAACCCGTAACTCTAACAGAGTAAGTATTCCACACCAATTTTTTTTCATCCTTTTCTTTTCCTTGATGCCTTTGTGAGAGCCACTTTTCAGAATGCAAAGCGCAGGCCGAACCAGATATCCCGCGGCTGGCCGTAAAGCCAGAAATCAAAATTGGGATCATTGATGTACGGCTTGTCGGCCGAGCGCAGGTCGCCGATCTTATCCTTGCCGGGGATAAAGTAGCCCGGATAGGTGGCGCGCAGGGCGTCGTAGTCCGGCGAATCGTACATCGGCAGCCGCAGCGAGGCCAGATAATAGTATTCGTCGTTTACCGCGCTGTCGAAAGGCCAGCCCCGACTCATATAGTTGACCTTGAAATTGAACAGGTTGTTGATATCGACAAAAAGCGTGGTCTGCAATCCGGCGACGTGAAACATTTTCGTCACTTTGAGGTCGATCATGTAATAATTCGGCCAGCGCATGTTGTCGTTGACGTGCAGTTCGCTGAGAGGATTAAAAGTGAAATAATCGCCTTGCTCCCACTCGCCAAAGAGGGTCAGGTTCCAGCCGCCGAGGGGATGCAGGCCGAACAGCCGCGGTCCCAGGTCGCCCGGAGCGTGAAAGGTGAGGTTGGCGTTGATCTTGGGCGCCGGCAGGGAACTGGACTCCTGTCCTTTGTAAAGTCCCTCCTGATCGTTGTTGATGGTGACATCGGTGATGGTCTCACGGCCGGTGAGGCCCGTTTTTTTCAACATATAGTTGAAATTGACCCAGCCGTTGACCCAGCCGCCGTCGCCCTTGCTCAGGTTGATCTCAAAGCCTTGAATGTCTTCGTATTCGTTGTTGGACCAGGCATCGTAATTGATGCTGCCGGCGGCATTGGTATAGGTCACCTCGCCGTGCTGGCCGCTGACATCCTTGGCGTAGCCCGAGATCTTGGCGACAAAGCGGTCGTAAAAATTATAGGCCACTCCGAGTTCATAGGAAATAGTCCTCGGCGGCTCGAGGTTGGGGTTGGACATGTCGTAGAGGCCGTTCTTGGTGTAGCGATAGCGGTAGAGGTACATGGTGTAGTAGGGCGGATTGGAGCGGAAATGGCCATAATTGAAATAAAATTTCGATTTGTCCGAGACCGGAAAGGAGATGCCGATCCTCGGACTCAACGTATGGTGGTTCTTGATCTTTTGCAAAAAGCCGGGATGCTCCCGGTCGTAGGCCTCCCAGGCATCCCAGATCCAGGAGCGCCCGGACTCGAGATAGTCGAACAGGACTGAATCCTCGCCAAAGACTTGGGGCGTAAAGGCTTCAATAGCAAAGGCGTCGCCGGTGGGCCATTTGCCGCCGCCGCCGTAATAAAAGTCATAGCGCAGACCGAGGTTGGCGATCATCGATTCCAGAGTGATCTGGTCCTGGAGATAGAT